>JANJWY010000202.1 GCA_024709285.1 Erysipelotrichaceae bacterium | reverse complement strand
TTTATTTTTATCATCATTGCAATAAACGACGACAGCTTGCAACAAATTTACGTCAAGCTGCACAAACCTTTGGGAATATATTGCATAAAATCGAATTTTTCATCCGCATAGGGGCGTCTGGGGTCGCACTCAAAACGGTTTATGGTATAATAAGACTGCAATTTCTGATAACTATGATTGAAGAAATCACGCAATTTAGGTATGATGTACAAGGAAGGAATGATAAAAATGTCACAATTAAAAATAGAAAACCTTCATGTTGAAATTGAAGGAAAAGAAATATTAAAAGGGGTATCGCTGGAAATCAATTCAAATGAGATTCATGCGATCATGGGTCCAAACGGAAACGGCAAGTCGACCTTGCTTTCAGCCATCATGGGACATCCCAAATATGAAATCACCCAGGGAACCATCACCTTTGACGGTGAAGATTTGCTTTCAATGAGTGTTGACCAACGTGCCAGAGCCGGTTTGTTTTTAGGCATGCAATACCCTCAGGAAGTATCCGGAGTCACCAATTCCGACTTCTTAAAAGCTGCGCTGAACTCACGTCGGGAAACTCCGATTCCTTTGTTCAGCTTTATCCGTCTGATGGAAAAAGCGATCGGCGAACTTCAGATGAAATCCGATATGGCCCACCGCTATGTCAATGACGGATTTTCCGGAGGGGAAAAGAAGCGCAATGAAATCTTGCAGATGATGCTGTTGAATCCGAAAATCGCGATGCTTGATGAAATCGATTCAGGATTGGATGTTGATGCACTGAAAATCGTAGCTAATGTCATCAATGATATGGCCTCAAAGAGCGATGTCGGTATGATGATCGTATCTCACTACGAACGTTTCTTTCATTTGATCATTCCGACCCATACCCATATCCTGATTGACGGCCGCATCGTCATGAGTTCAGATGCCACTCTGGTCAACCGTATCGATACCGAAGGATATGACTGGATCGCGAAGGAAACCGGTGTAAATATCATCAAAGAAGAAACGGTTCGTCCGGTAGTCGGTAGCATTGGGGCTTGCGCTGCCAATGAACCGAGAGGACCGAAAAATGCGTGAGGTCACGCTCAATCTGGCCTCGCATCAGTCGCTGACCTTAGCCAATGATGCACTGACCTCCATTAATTATATGGTCGATGGCGAAAGCAACCTGACCATTATCGCACCTCAACGCTCCAAGGGCAGCGTGTTTTTGACGATCAACGGCAATGGCACGTTAAACTTGCGAATGGCTATTGAAGCGGATTCCACGTGGTCGATGCTGATCATGAATCAGTCCGAGCACCAGCTGCTGATCAATGAGTCATTCAGTTTACAACGTTATGCCAGTTTACAGTTGGCCATCGGCGAACTGTCCTTGGGTTCACATATCAAAAACAGTGTCTATCATCTGTTGGAAGAAGGAGCTGTACTCAATGTGCGCGGAGCTTCACTGATTCAGTCGAAACTCATCGCCAGTTATTCTGCTTTGCATTATAAAGGAAACACAAGTGCACAAATCGACAACTATAGCATCGTCTTAAAGGGCTGTGAATATACCCTCGATATCATCGGTAATATATATAAGGCTGCGCGAGGGGCAAAAACCCACCAGATCAGCCGTGTCATGAATTTTGATGAGAAGCCGAAAACCTCGGTAAATCCGAAGCTGATCATTGACGAAAACGACGTTGAAGCTTCCCATGCGGCTTCCGTGGGACAACCGGATTTGAATCAGGTATACTATCTTCAATCCCGCGGTCTTTCGCGCAGTGAATCGCTCAAACTCATAACCTTGGGATATTTACTGCCGATCATCGAAGTCATTGATGATGAGAATATCAAGGAACGCTTAAGTCTGGAAATCACAAAGAAGGTGAGCGAGTCATGTTTGATGTAAATAAGATCCGTCAGGACTTTCCGATGCTCAATGGTAAAACGATGCAAGGCAAACCCTTGATCTATTTTGACAATGCGGCTACGACGTTTAAACCGCAGACGGTCATCGATACAGTCGTCAAATACTACACCGAGCAAACCGCCAATGTCCATCGCGGAGACTATGACCTTTCTTATCAAGTGTCGGAGGGCTATGAAGCTGCCCGTGAAACCGTGGCGCGGTTCATCAATGCCCAACCGCGCGAAGTCGTTTTAACCTCCGGTGCCAGTGCGGCGTTGAATCTGGTCGCCTACGGCTGGGGACAAAAGTTTCTTAAGCCGGGCGATGTCATCCTCTCAACAGAAGCCGAACATGCCAGCAACATTTTGCCGTGGTTTAAAGCGGCGGAAGTGACCGGCGCAATTTTCGAATATATTCCTTTAGCCCAAAACGGCGAACTTACACTGGAAAATTTCAAAGCGGCGATGCACAGCAAAGTCAAAGTCGTGACCCTGGCCAACATCACCAATGTGTTGGGGTATGTCGCTCCGATCAAAGAAATGGCCAAAATCGCTCATGAGTATGGCGCAATCATCGTTGTCGATGGGGCACAAGGCGTTCCGCATATAGCAACCGATGTTGAAGATTGGGATGTTGATTATCTGGCTTTCTCCGCTCATAAACTTTGCGGGCCGACCGGTGTCGGAGCGCTTTACGGAAAGTATGAGCTTCTACAGCAGATGGATCCCTTTATGCTGGGGGGCGGCAGCAATGCCCGATTCGACATTTGCGGCAATATCCTTTTAAAGAATCCGCCATATAAATTTGAGGCAGGTACCCCGGCCATCGAGGCCGTTCTTGGATTTAAAGCGGCCATCGACTATATATCGGCCATCGGCATGGAAAATATCATGGCTTATGAACACGAACTTCGCAAGTATCTGATGTCACAAATCAAAGACATGGAACATATTACCATTTACAACCCCGAGGCTGCGACCGGTATCATTACGTTTAATGTCAAAGATATTTTCGCTCAGGATGCCGCATCGTACATCAACTCCCAGGGAATTGCGGTTCGGGCCGGTAACCACTGCGCCAAAATTCTGATGGACATGTTGCAGACATCCGAAACCATTCGGGCAAGTTTATACTTTTATAACACCAAAGAAGAAATCGATCATTTCGTCCAAGTCATCCGTGAGATCACCCTGGAGAAATGCGTGGATCTGTTCTTTTAACAGGAGGAACAACGATGGACATTACCGATCCGATGCTCTTACGTCAAATCATCATGGACCACTATCAATATCCCCGCAACAAACATGCCGGTGATGCACATCATAACCATATGATCCATATGGCTTCCGAATCATGCATCGACGACATCAAAGTTTGGGCGACAATTGAAAATGACAAAATCACGGACATCTGCTTTGACGGAGTGGCTTGCACGATTTCAACGGCTTCGACCTCGATTTTGACCGAACTGTTAAAAGGGAAGAGTATTGAAGAAGCCAGAACATTGATCGACCGCTATTTTGATATGATCGATCTGAAGAACGTTGATTTAGAACCGCTCGAAGAAGCGATTGCTTTTTATCAAGTTGGCAAGCAGGCCAACCGCATCAAATGTGCGACCATCGGCTGGAATGCAATGAAACAAATCATTGAAGAAAGTGAGGGTAAACATGACTGAGAACAATGTCAATATACCAAAAGATGAATACAGATACGGCTTTTCTGATAAAGACGTAAGTATATACAGGACGAAGAAGGGCATCAGCCGTGAAATCGTCGAAGAAATCTCCAAACTCAAAGG
>JANJWY010000166.1 GCA_024709285.1 Erysipelotrichaceae bacterium | reverse complement strand
GATTGAATCGCCGTAACTATTTGTGCACCGGCAACGATCGGGTCGATCGTAGACTGAGGATAAGCTCCATGTCCACCTTTGCCGATAACGGTAATTTTGAATTCATCCGGAGCAGCCATCATAGCCCCATACTTGTAACCGGCCGTACCTTCAAGCGCGCTTCCCCATAAGTGACAGCCAAAGGCCATATCGACACCCTCAAGAATACCTTCCTCGATCATCGGTAAGGCTCCGCCTACGGTTTCTTCTGCGGGTTGAAACATAAGTCTGACCGTTCCATGCAACTCGGATTTCATTTCGTTCAATAAAGCTCCGGCAAGCAACAGTCCCGCTGTGTGTCCGTCATGACCGCAGGCATGCATGCGACCGGTAATTTTCGATACGATCGGATTGCCTGGATCTTCATCCATGGCAAGGGCATCCATATCTGCGCGAAGTAACACGGTTTTCCCGGGTTTGTCTCCAACGATGGTCGCCAATACTCCCGTCTTCGCAATCCCTTTGACATAAGGGATTCCCACTTTATCCAGAAAGCTCATTACGGTCTGACTGGTCACAATTTCCTCAAATCCGATTTCAGGATGTTGATGAATATGATGACGGATCGCAATGATTTCGGATTCATATTTACTTACAAGTTCGTTCAGGTTCATAGTGTTTCCTTTTCTAACTGAGATAATAGTCGGCTAAGTCATGTAGTAGTGATTTAATGGTAAACCAATCAAATATGTTGTGCATAAGGCAGTAGATAATGATCAAATCCTTTGCGTCAGTCCAATCAAAATTATAACCGCCAATCCCCAGTAATAAGCTTGCATCCAGATAATCCAGCTTCAAAGCAATGATGCATTTGATTGCGGTTTTCCAACTGACCTGATGATCCGGATTTCTAAGGTTGGAGTACACCTGTGCACTGATTTCCGCGGCATTGTAGAAGTCCGGCGGATGATCAAATCCGGCGCGTTGGGTCATGATGTCGAGAATTTCAAAAAACTTGTAGGGTCTGGTCGCCCACTCCAATGCCTGTTCACGGCGACTGGGGGTCTGAATGGTCGGATTTAAAATGAGTTGCACAGGAAGCTGTCTATGCAATTCAGTATTGGCGATAAACTGAACGACTTTGTTTTTTGTTTGTTCATACGACATATCGATTCCACTCTTTCTAATCAAATTATATCACATTCGCAATCTCTTAAAATTTCAATTGGCAATTGAAGTCTTGTTTTTATCGGTATTCTATAATTCCAGTGTAAGGACAAAGGAGGTTCACTATGAACGAAAAAACCAAACAAAGCCCATGTGCCCATGCACTGCTTATCGTGGACTGTTCAGGTTCGATGAACGGTCACCGCGAGCAAACCATCCAAAGCGTCAATTCTTTCTTAGAAGTTCAAAAGGAAAGTGACGTTGAAACCAAGATTACCACTTGCTTCTTCAATGATATCGTAAAAACAAACCAACCGAAATTCGTACGTGATCATGGAGAGTTGACTCTCAATGATGTTCACTGCTCGGGTTATACCGCATTATACGATGCAATCGGTCACACCATCACCCGACATCAACCGGTTTCCGGTGAGTTGACCATGGTTGCCATCATGACGGATGGTATGGAAAATGCGAGCAGAGACTATTCGCTTGCGGATGTAAAACGATTGATCGAAGAGAAAACCAAAGAAGGATGGCTATTTACCTTTCTTGGCGCAGACCTAAATAGCAGCCGTGATGCCGATGAACTTGGCATCAAAAAAGAAGATCAGAAGTATTTTAAAAAGTCTGATATGAAAACTGTCGTTGATGATGTTTCTCGAAATTTCAATGCCAGTAAGCTGTCCCCGCGTTTCCTTACCGCGGATGAGCTGTGCTTATTGGATGAAGGCAATCGAAAAGTCATTGTTGACACCGGTTCGCCGATTTCATTTTCGGATGTCAATTCCATTCGCTTTATCAATGATCGATACAATCGAGCCAACCATCCGTTGCTTGCCATGATTCAGAAATATTTATCATCGCAAATCAGCGGACTGATCGGAATGGATATCTTGAATCAATATGATTTGAGTTTCCAATACGATCGACGAATGGGTCGCTGGACGGTCAAACCTTGGCAAGTTAACACAAGTGAAGGTGATCGATTCGATGTTGAGCATTACGGTGGAGTACCGGTAGTAGAGGCATTCGTCGATGGGAAGCGAGGTAAGTTTTTCCTCGATACCGGCGCGACAATATCCTTTATTCGCAAAGGCTGGATCAGTCATCAGCCCTACATTGGCGAAGCCGAGGACTTCTTCCCTACCTTGGGAATATTCTCGACTGATTTGTATCGCTGTCAGTTGCAGTTTGCCAATCGTGAATTTTCTGATTCGATGGGCGTAATGCCTGAAGGATTGGAAGTATTGATTCCGGATTGGATCGATGGAATCATCGGATTAAACGTCCTCAAAGATACCAAGATCAATTTCGGATTCAAGTCTAAGTATTTCAGTTTAAATTAAGAAAGAGAGGTAACCTATTATGAAAGGTTCTATCGTCGGCGATGTCGTGGGCTCGATTTACGAGTTTCATAACAACAAGTCGACATCGTTTCCATTATTTTCAAATCGCTGCCGTTACACGGATGACTCTGTCATGTCCATTGCCACGATGGATGCGCTGATGAACAGGCTCAGTTTCGCAAC
>JANJWY010000064.1 GCA_024709285.1 Erysipelotrichaceae bacterium | reverse complement strand
CGGTGCTTTCTTAGATATTCAGCTGCCCGATGGAACGGGTCTTGATATCGGAAATCACATCGTAGAAAAAATGGAAGGATGCATTCCTATCGTTTTTTAGACAGCATACGAGCACTATGCCATCGATGCCTTTTCGGTCAGTGCCATTGATTATGTAATGAAGCCGTTTCGCAAGGTAGATGTTTTGCGGGCATTGGGGCGGATGACGAAGAAACAGCCGCTGACGCCGTTGGCTATGGGTCCCAATGAAAAACTGACGGTGAGCAGTCATGACAAAGTCATCGTCTTGAATATTCCGGATATTTGCTATATTACGCCGGTTGAACGGCATTCGGTCGTATATACCAAGCGCGGTGAGTATACGACGCATCAGAGTCTGGATATTTTGGAGGAACGGCTGAAGAACTATGGGTTTATGCGTGTGCAGCGCAGTTATATCGTCAATTTGAACATGATCAATGAAATCGTTCCTTGGTTTAATAACACCGTAGGCATCAAACTGACCGGATTCAGTAATCAGGTCATTCCGGTGAGCCGGCAGAAGGTAAGTCAGTTAAAAGCGATTTTTGAATTTTAAGACGGGATTTGAGCATTTCATCCCGTTTTTTTTACATTTCGGACAAATGAAAGCGTTATCAAAGCATCAAAATATATAATTAGAGTGTCCAATTCAAAAGGAGGATAATTATGATTACATTTTTTGTTGCACTAGCCTTATTACTGGTTGGCTTCCTCACTTACGGTGTACTCGTTGAAAAAGTATTCCGTCCAGATGATCGTCCGACTCCGGCAGCTGAATTAGCCGATGGCGTCGACTTTGTTCCGATGAAGACTTGGAGAATCTTCTTGGTTCAATTACTCAACATCGCTGGTTTAGGTCCGATCTTCGGCGCAATCGCCGGTGCTTTATGGGGACCGGTCGTCTTCTTGTGGATCGTTTTCGGTACGATTTTTGCCGGAGCTGTTCATGACTTCTTATCAGGTATGATTTCCATCCGTCACAAAGGCGCAAGCATTTCGGAAATCGTTGGCATTTACCTGGGTCCGCAAATGAAATTTGTCATGCGTATCTTCTCAGTGGTCTTGTTGGTTTTGGTTGGTACTGTCTTTATGACCGGTCCGGCTGGCTTATTGGCAAGATTGACTCCTGATTTCATGACCCGCAATGTCTGGTTGATCATTGTGTTGGTCTACTACTTCTTAGCTACGATTCTTCCGATCGATCAGTTGATCGGTCGTATTTACCCGATTTTCGGTGCTGCATTACTGATCATGGCAATCGGTATTGGCGGCGGTATCATTTTTACAGGTGTCCCGATGGCAGAATTGACACTTGCTAACTTGCATCCGAAAGGTCTTCCGATTTGGCCGTTGATGTTTATTACCGTGGCTTGCGGAGCAATCTCCGGATTCCATGCTACCCAATCACCGATGATGGCACGTTGCTTAACTTCAGAAAAACAC
The DNA here is from genome assembly GCA_024709285.1 of Erysipelotrichaceae bacterium. Taxonomy (GTDB): domain Bacteria; phylum Bacillota_I; class Bacilli_A; order Erysipelotrichales; family Erysipelotrichaceae; genus UBA2227. Next base: position 8,821 of record JANJWY010000064.1, on the reverse strand, counting down.
GGTCGTTCCGTATTCTATGGTGCGATGGTTGCTGAAGGTGTAATCGCATTGGTTTGGGCTGCTGCAGGTGTTGCATTCTATCAGTCGACCGGTGGTTTAGCTGCTGCTTTGGCAGAGTATGGCGGACAAGCCGGTGTCGTTTATGATATCTCGTTTAAACTGTTAGGTCCTGTCGGTGGTGTCTTGGCTATGATCGGTGTTATCGCATGTCCGATTACTTCCGGTGATACCGCATTCCGTTCCGCTCGTCTGACATTGGCTGACTGGTTCGGTCTTGAACAGAAATCACATACGAAACGTTTATTATTGGCTGTTCCGTTGCTGGGTGTCGGTTATCTGTTGACATTAATTGATTTCAACATCATCTGGCGTTACTTCTCTTGGTCCAACCAAACATTGGCTATGATTGCTCTTTGGGCAGGTGCGATGTACTTAGTTAAACAAAAATCCAATTTCTGGATCGCAGTTGCACCGGCAACATTTATGAGTGCTGTAACCTTTACATACATCTTGCAAGCTCCGGAAGGATTCAAACTGTCTACAGCGATTTCTTATCCGGCAGGATTAATCTTCGCAGCTGCTTGCTTGGGCTTGTTCTTATTCAAAGCCGGCGTTATCGGCGGTAAAGCTCCGGTCGCTGTCAAAGAGTAGTTTCGTCAAAACTTAATACACAAGGAAAGGTTGGCGACAGCCTTTCTTTTTTCACAGAAGGAGAAAACATGGCTACACTTGAAGAAATTAAGATTTCCGCCAAAAACAATATGAGCATCTGTAAAATGTGTAAGTCTTGCAATGGTGAGACTTGCCGAGGCTGGACGCCGGGTCCCGGAGGCAAGGGGAGCGGCTCTTCCTTTGTCCGCAACATTGCCATGCTTAAACATGTAACGCTGAACATGCGGATATTACGCGAAGATGCCGAGGTAAACAGTACGTTCGACTTTTTCGGAAAAGAACTGGCTGCACCGATCATGGCCGCACCGATTGCCAATGTCAAAATCAACTACGGGTCTTCCGTGGATGAAATGACATATCTTCAGGCGTTGGGACATGGCTGTAAACAAGCCGGTCTGATGGCTTTTCTGGGAGATGGAGCCAATCGCGAAGCCTTTGAAATGCCGCTGAATCTTCACAGAGAACTACCGGATCATGCGGTTATGACCATTAAACCATGGCTGTTGGATCAAGTGTTTTCGAAACTGAGTGAAGTCAAGGCGTGCAGACCAAGGGCTATTGCCATGGATGTTGATGCGGCAGGATTGATTTTACTTAAGCAAATGGGGGTCCCGGTCGCTTATAAGACCGTGGAGGATCTGAAAAAGATCAAAGAATATGCGAATGTGCCTTTTATTGTCAAAGGGGTCATGACGATTGAAGATGCACAGGCTGCGATGGATGCCGGTGCCGATGGCATCGTCGTTTCCAATCATGGCGGAAGAGTATTGGATGACTGTGCCGCAACCATTGAAGTGCTTGAAAAAATCGCACGTTACGTTAACAAGCGGGTAAAAGTGTTTGTTGATGGCGGTTTCCGCAGTGGGGCAGATGTATTTAAAGCGTTAGCCTTAGGGGCAGATGCGGTATTGATCGGACGGCCTTTCAGCCATATGGCCATTGGCGGATTGCAGGAGGGTGTGGCTCTTTATGCCGCTAAACTGATCGAAGAGTTTAAGGAGTGCATGCGGATGACCGGATGCATCACCGTGCAAGATATCCGGCGCAGCTGCGTCAACGTACATTTCTAAAGTATCCGGCCAAACGGTGAATCAGACATCGTTTGGTTTTATTTTGAAACTTAATGTGAAATTGATGCATTTTATTGGTTTTTGCTTTTGAAAGTTTTGGATTGTGATATTATATACTGTGTGAATTGAAGGTGATCGTATGATTAAAACGAGAAGACCGGAATCGAGTCTTGGTGAAATTCTCGCAGTATTTGGTTTCTACTTTATTACGATTATGTTTTTGGAAGTATTTCTTAAGTTCAACACACTGTTAACGGTTCAACTGTCAGGGTTGTTCTTTTCAATATTATTCTCAATCTCATTTTCTGCGTTTCTGACCTTATGTACAGCCCTGTTTGGAAAAGCGCAGCGCTGGATCATGGGAATATTTATCGTTCTTATCTGTATACTCTATGGCAGTCAGCTGTTCTATTTCAGTTTCTTTAAAACTTTCTATACGGTTTATTCGATGCTAAACGGGACTCAGGTGGGTGAGTTTTATAGAGAAATCATTGCCATGCTTCAGAATCACTGGCTATGGTTACCGATATTGATTTCACCTCTCATTGTTTTTCTTTTGTTGAGAAAAAGATTACCGAAACTGATCATCCGTCGGGAACTTATTCTGCTTTTGGTCAGTGTCACCTTCTTTTTCCATGTCATCGGACTGCTAACGATCAATTTCGGTTCAAAGGATAATGGGACTCCTTATGATGCGTATTATTATCATGAGTATCCCATTGACTCCATCAGTCAGCTGGGATTGCTGACAAGCATCCGTATTGATGTCAAGCGCATGATCATCGATGTATTGCCGTTTATGGAAAATATGGAGCGGCAGCCGGATGATATCGTGGATCCCAATGATCCGGATGATCCCAAGGATGACATTGAGTACAATGTGCTGGAAATCGATTGGAAGCAACTGATCGAAATGGCTAAAAATGATACGATCAAGGATATGCATGAGTATTTCTCCAATGTGCGTCCGACCAATAAGAACAAGATGACCGGGATTTACGAGGGCTATAATCTGATATTGATTACCGCGGAAGGTTTTTCTCATTATGCGGTACGCGAAGATACGACGCCGACTCTATATCATATGGCTAACAATGGCTATGTATTTAATAACTTTTACAATCCGGTGTGGGGCGTCAGTACTTCGGATGGCGAATATGTGGCGACCACCGGACTGATCCCGAAGGCCGGGGTATGGAGTCTGCCGGTGTCCGGTGAAAATTATATGCCGTATACCATGGGCAATCACTTACGGCCGTTGGGATACAAGACCCTGGCTTTTCACAATCATACGTACAGCTATTACAAGCGCGATATTTCGCATCCCAATATGGGGTATGATTATTACGGTGTGGGTAACGGATTGGTCATGGATAACCGCTGGCCGCGATCGGATTTACAGATGATGGAAATCACGGTCGACCGATACATTGACAGTCAGCCGTTTCATACGTACTACATGACGGTGAGCGGACATTTGTTATACACCTTTACAGGAAACTCGATGGCAGCAAAAAACAAGGCAGTCGTAGAGAACCTTCCATATTCAAGCAATGTCAGAGCTTATCTGGCTACACAAGTTGAGTTTGACCGGGCGATGGAATATTTACTGAAGCGTTTGCGTGAGGCCGGGATTGCGGATAAAACGCTGATTGCCATCAGTGCCGATCATTATCCCTATGGTTTGCAGCCGGAGGAGATCAATGAGTTGGCGGGTTTTACGGTCGACAAGACCTTTGAGCAGTATCGCAGTAAGTTCATTTTGTATGTCGATAGCATGGAAAGTCCGGTGGTCATTGACAAACCGGTGTCGTCATTGGATATCATTCCGACCATTGCCAACTTAATGGGATTGGATTATGACTCGCGGCTGTATATGGGTCAGGATATGTTTTCGGATAATCAGCCGCTGATCATCTTCGTGGATCGCAGTTTCATTACGGAGAAGGGGCGATACAGTGCAAAAACCAAGACTTTCTATTGGAATGACGGATATGCGGAAGATGAACAATATGTCAAAAACATGATTAAGTATGTCAATGCGAAGTTCTTCTATTCGGCGAAGATCTTAGAGCAGGATTACTATCAAATCGTATTAGGAAATTGATGACAGGCACATGCGTGCCTGTTTTTTTATGTTTGCATTTTTGCCTGTGCAAAAAATAGTCTGACATAACACGTGGTTATTTGTTAGAATGGTAAAAAGGAGGGATAATCATGCAACTTTGGTCGTTGGATACCCGTTGTACGACGATGCTCAACTTATTGCTTACCCATCTGGACTATGTTTCGATCGTTGAAGTAGCCAAGACCCTGAATGTTTCCCGGCGCAGCATTTATTATGATCTGACAAAGATCAACGAATGGCTTGAAGCACATCAAATCGGTTTCATCCAAGTCGAGCGAAGCAAAGGCTTGTTTTTGTCATCTTCTCAAAGAGAGAAAATCAGTGAACTGCTTAGCAGTGAAATTGAACATACATACTACTTTTTACAGCCGAAAGAACGGACACAGATTCTTCTTTGTTCCTTATTAGGGCAAGCGGAACCCGTATTCGTTGACTATTTCTGTCAGATTTGTGATGTAAGCCGCAATACTGCGTTCAATGATTTGAAGAATGTCCGACAGAAATTAAACAAATATGAGTTGGAGCTGATTTTTGAACCGCATAGCGGTTATCGGGTCGAAGGTTCGCTGATCATGCAGCGCGCTTTGTTTCTCTATTACTTTGAACCGATCATCCCGCTTTTACAAAACCGGGCGATACCGGGGTTTAAGTTACTGAACTTCTATGATACGGAGCAGGTCGACCAGATCATGAAACAGTTGAAGAAGGTTGAAGAAAGACTTCAGACCAATTATGTCAGCGGCATGATTTTCTCGTTAAGCACCCTGATTAACAATATCATTAAAAGGAAGGAATCCATTGTCATCGATGAAGTCGATGTTGAAGAAATAACTCAGTCTCAGGAGTTTCAGCTGGTTAAAATTTACTTTCCTCAGTTGAATGTCAATGAGCAAGTTTATCTTTCGATGCATTTACTGGGTTCTCGGGTACAGGTTCCGACGAAGATCGAGCAGACGGAGGATGTGCTTGATCTGGCAAGACAATTGGTTACTGACTTTGAACTGTTGGCATGTATCAATTTTGATGATAAGGAACAATTGGTTTCCATGATTGCGCATCATTTGAAGATGTCGATTTACCGGTATAAATATGGGATTCAGATCGGTAATCCGCTGATGGCAGACATTCGTACCAGTTATCCGGATTTATTCGATCTGACGGTTAAGGCGTCACGAGGCATTAAGAAGAAACTCGGATTACCTATCCCGGATGCGGAAATTGCCTACATTACCATGCATTTCGGCGGTTTTTTGCGTCAGAAAAACATCATGGTGACCAATCGGATTTTGTTGGTTTGTCCCAATGGCATTTCCACGGCGAATATGTTGAAAGGTGAGGTGGAATCTCTTCATCCCAATATTGAAGTTGTGGGTATCGTTCCGGTGGAGGACATTGATAAATACATTTCAAGCATCGATTTCATTATTTCGACGGTTGATGTCAATACGTCGGTTCCGGTCATTCGGGTCAATCCGATCATTTCGGAAGAAGACCGATTGAGGATTTTATCTAGGGTTGCACGAAGCAGCACTTCGAAACTGAAAAGCAATCAGATCACATTGGATAAAATCGTTAAAATTGTCGGTCAGTATCTCAATGATGATCAGTTGGAGCGTGTCATATTGGAACTTCAGCCAATGTTTGGATCGATTGAAACCCAAGACCGTCGTAAGCATATGTCCATCCGGCTCAGTGATGTATTGTCACCGTCACGCATTCAGGTGTTGAATAAAGTTTCGGATTGGCGCAGTGCATTGACGATTGCCTCAGCACCGCTGATGAATGAACATGTGATTGTGGAAAGTTACATCGATGCCATGATTGCCAATGTTGAGTATTATGGTCCTTATATTGTCATTGCTCCTTATCTGGCGTTGGGTCATGCATTGCCCAGTGATGGTGTCAATGCGTTGGGTGTTTCGATATTAAAACTTGAGGAAGATGTGTTCTTTGAGGATCGTCCGGTCTCTGTGGTCATCATTCTGGCGCCGATTGATAAGCGCAGTCATTTGGGTATCATGAAAGATATTATGGATTTGTTTAGTGATGGTCAGTTTGTGTCGGATTTGAGTGACTGCCGTTTACCGAGTGATGTTTATGAGTTGATTGTGAATCGAAAGAAAGCGGATGAGGTAGAGGAAGATGGCGATTAAAGCATTGATTCTTGATATAGATGGGACATTGATTGATAAGCGGTCTCATCGTCTTCCTGCCAGTGCAGTGGCATCGATCAAGCATTTGCGTAAGGCAGACATCAAGATTATTTTAGCAACCGGAAGAACGCATTATTCCATTGATAAATCGTTACTTTCCGCAATCAAACCCGATGCCGTTGTTTCGATCAATGGAGCTATTTGTCAGAATTCGCAAGGTAATATCATTTCGGATGTGAAAATCAATGAGACTTTGGTAGAAGATTTTCTTGATTGGGTAAGAAGCGAAAATATTGAACATGCGTTTCATATGGATCATAAGACGGTTGTTTATCATGGTGAGGAACTGAAGAAGAAACTGATCAAGCTGATCGGTCATTCGAGCAGTGCTGTGGACAGCATGAATCAAAAAGAGCATATGGATCATTCTGTGTATAATATGATCGTTTTGGATGCTCCGCTTTCGAACGTCCAGGATTTTGTTTCGAAACATCCGGCACTTCGATATGATGAATTCGATCCGGGCAGTTATGACATTTTCAATAAGTCTATAAACAAATCTGTCGGTTGTGATGCCGCATTGAAAATGTTGGGTATTTCTTATAGTGAAGTCATGGCTTTGGGGGATAATACCAATGATATTGAAATGTTAACAAAGGCAAAAGTGGGATATGTGGTCAAAGGCGGCCATCCGGATATTTATAAACTGGGATTATCGGTGACTGATGAACCGTTAAAAGACGGACTAGCAAAGGCGTTAGGTAAGGAAGGTCTGATTCCGATGGAGAAGAATCTGATGTTGTTGGATTCCGATGAAGTTTTGGTCCGTATGAACGGATCACGATTGAAAATTTCATCTCTGATTTCTCTGGCATTTGCGATTGCTTCGCTAAATGAGTGGATGGTCAATGGATTTAATGGGAATTTCGGATTGTACATTTCGTTGTCGATCATCATGGCTGTCATGGCGTTTCTGGCATATCGAAAGAAGAAAATGGCATAGTGCATTTTTGCACAAAGCAACGTGAAAACGTTGTTCTTCAGTTTTTCAGGCAATTCTTATACGATATGGACAAGGGATTGTCCTCCGAAAACAAATGAAAGGGAGGAAAGCATGTGGAAGAAATGATTCAACTTAAGAATATTCGCATCAAAGATGAGGTTGCGGACTGGAAACAGGCTGTCGTTGAAGCGGTAGCACCGTTGATCGAAAACGGTTATGTGGAAAGTCGTTACGTTGATGCTATCATCGAGAATACAGCCCAGTATGGTCCGTATTACGTTATAGCACCAAATATTGCATTGCCTCATGCACGTCCCGAGCAAGGTGTGTTAAAGAAGCAGTTGGCCGTTCTGCTTCTGCGCAATCCAATCAAATTCTCATCTGATGGATATGATGTACGGTTGCTTATTACATTGGCCGCATCCGATAGTGAATCTCACTTACAGACACTGGCTAAGTTGTCTGATATTCTCAGTGATGATGATCTTATCGGTAAGATATTAGGCGCTTCGAGCGTTGAAGAGATTTACCGGCTTTTCACTCTCGGGCATTAGGTACAAGGGGAAATTGTACGAAGTAACAAAAGGAGGTAAATTGTTACATGGAATCTGTATTAGTGTTTATTCAGGATGTATTATCCACTCCAGCATTGCTCATTGGTACAATGGCATTGATCGGCTTAATTGCACAAGGTCGTCCGATTGAAGAAGTCATTAAAGGAACGTTGAAAACGATTCTTGGCTTTGTTATCATCGGTGCCGGTGCAGGTATCTTGGTTGGCGCACTGAACTATTTTGGCGCATTGTTCAACTTTGCATTCGGCGTTCAGGGCGTTGTTCCTAACAATGAAGCGATCGTATCGTTGGCTTTAAATGAGTATGCTCAAGCTACCGCATTGATTATGGCATTTGGTATGGTTGCCAATATCCTGCTTGCCCGTTTCTCAAAATGGAAATACATTTTCCTGACGGGTCACCACACGCTTTACATGGCTGCTTTGATTGCTGTCGTTCTGTCGGTTGGCGGTTTAGAAGGCTGGCAGTTGATTCTTGCCGGTTCCGCTTTATTGGGTTTCACCATGGTATTCTTCCCGGCATTGGCACAAAAAACAATGGTCAAAATCACGGGTGAAGAATCCATCGCATTTGGTCACTTTGGTACTTTAGGTTATGTTTTCTCTGCTTGGTTGGGGTCGATTTTCGGTAAAGAATCGAAATCCACAGAAGAAATCAAATTCCCGAAACGTTTATCGTTCTTACGCGATACTTCGGTTGCGATTTCATTGACTATGTTTATGTTCTTTGTCCTTGTTTCGGTCATCGCTTCGTTTAAAGAAGGTTTTGATCCGGCAATGACAACAGGCATCAACTGGTTCTTGTTCTCGGTTATTCAATCTCTCACATTTGCGGGCGGTGTTTATATCGTCTTGGCCGGTGTTCGTTTATTGATCGCTGAAATCGTTCCTGCCTTTAAAGGTATTTCGGAAAAAATCGTTCCGGATGCTAAGCCGGCATTGGACTGTCCGATCGTATTCCCGTTTGCTGAAAATGCAGTATTAATTGGTTTCTTGGTATCTTTCGCTGGCGGTTTGGTCGGTTTAGGTATCTTGGTCGCTTTGGGTAGTACATTGGCATTGCCTTTGATTCTTCCAGGCGTCATTCCTCACTTCTTCTGCGGTGCTACTGCGGGTGTCTTCGGTAATGCTACCGGCGGTCGCAAAGGTGCAGTCATTGGTGCATTCGGTCATGGTTTATTGATTACCTTCTTGCCAGCATTCTTAATGCCGGTTCTCGGT
>JANJWY010000258.1 GCA_024709285.1 Erysipelotrichaceae bacterium | reverse complement strand
TCTTGTTGAAGGGCTAAACTGCGAAAGATATCCAGATCGGTATGTTTCGTCTGAATGAACAACCGCTTGGTCTCCACCCGGTTGACCCACTCACTTTCCAAACGGGTCGCAAATCGCAACAGCACATAGACAAGAATTGTTGTCAGAACAGCTCCGTAATAAAATCCGATACCGCAGGCAATCCCAATCGTACCGACACCCCAAAGACTTGCGGCCGTCGTCAGACCTTTGACCGAACCCCTACCCTGAATAATTGTACCGGCACCCAAAAAACCAATCCCACTGATGATCTGCGCTCCTAAACGAGCCGGATCAGGAACGGCTCCTAAAGGAAGATAACGGAAGAATATAAATTCTGACGTGAGCATGACCAATGCGGATGCAGTTCCGACCAGCGCATGGGTCCGCAAACCGGCTGCCCGGCTTTTACTTGCCCGCTCGAAACCAATCAACCCCGACAGTAACATAGCCAACGCCAACCGCGCTGCCTGCTCTAAGTAAATTTCCACTATATCACCTTACTTTCTGAAATCCTTAACCCGAAACACCGTCTTATCCAAAGGTAACCGCAATGGTGCATGACGGTCCGGACTTTTCAACGGAACATTCGGTATCCCGATGGCCAACACATGAAACGGATGCCATGCCGATGGCAAATGAAACAGTGCCTTCACTTTATCCGGCTTGAAGTAATCCACCCAGACAGCACCCAGCCCTACATCGGCAGCTGCCAACATCATGTGCGTCATAACGACCGCCGTATCTATCGCCCCGGTATCAAAACCATCAAACGAACGCTTCCACGTCGCATCGTGGTCAGCACAAATCAACAATGCCAGCGGTGCCCCGTATATCTGAGCAAACTCACTGAGCATACGCAAATCCTCTTTTTCATCAATGATCACTATGCGCTGACTCTGCGAATTCGCAGCCGTCGGCGCAACGCGTCCGGCCTCAAGAATCACCGCAAGCAACGCAGGATCCACCGGATCCTTGGTAAACGAACGTACGGAACAACGTTTTTTGGCAAGTTCAATAAATGTCATAAACCTCACTCCTTTTTATTAATATCTACTCTGAGTTTATCATATTTGACCAATAAATGCACAACTTCCTCAAATCAACGAGTCTTTCTTGCAATTAATCTGCCTTTTTCATATGATAGAAAACGGAGGCGATAACCATGAACAAAAAACTAAGCGTCACCGGTCTGGCATGGCCGATTTTCATTGAAATCGCCCTCTTTATGGTCATGGGCAATATCGATGTCATCATGCTGTCCCGCTACAGCCAAAATGCGGTTGCGGCGGTAGGAAATGCCAATCAGATCCTCTCATTGACAGGATTGGTATTCAGTGTCATCACTGCAGCTACCGGCATACTGTTTTCCCAGTATCTAGGCGCAAAAAATCATGAGCAGCTCAATGTCATTGCTTCGACTTCATTGTTTGGCAATTTGCTTTTCTCATTGATCATCAGTGTATTTATTTTACTGTTTTCAGAATCCATACTGATACTCATCAATGTTCCATCCGACCTCATTCCCATTGCTTTGGAATACATGCAAATCGTCGGCGGTCTGATTTTCATTTTCTCATTAAGCATGACTCTGACATCCATCATTAAGAGTTCCGGAAATACCAAGCCTGTCATGTTTATGGCCTTGCTGATGAACATCCTTAATGTCATCGGCAACTATATATTTCTCTTCGGACCCTTTGGACTGCCGATTCTAGGCGTACAAGGAGTCGCACTTTCCACTGCATTCGCCCGAACGGTCGCCTTTGTCTTTTATTTTATTTACGTAAAAAAAGTACTGCACGTTCATATATCACTTAAACATTTACTCCCATTCCCTAAAGAACTGGTTAAGAAAATGTTGCACATCGGAATTCCCAGTGCCCTTGAACCTTTGTCCTACCAGTTATCCCAAGTCGTGATTTTCAGTATCATCAACACCTTGGGCATCTGGGTCATCAATACACGCATGTACGTACAGACGATGGTCATGTTTGTATACCTCGCCGTACTCGCCATCTCCCAGGCATCCCAAATCATTGTCGGACATTTGGTCGGCGCCAGTCAGGAGGACGATGTCAAAAAAGTCGTCTTTAAAAACTTGCGCATCTCCTTGGCAATAACTCTGACAATGTCTATCCTGTTAGCCATGTTCAATCGCTATATCATAACGATTTTCACCGATGATGTCCGCATCATCGAACTTGCCGCAATCATATTTATCATAGATATTTTCGTAGAAATCGGTCGCGTATACAATCTGGTGCTGATCAGCAGTGCCAAAGGAGCCGGCGATGTCCGTTATCCCGCATATATCGGAATTGCTTCCATGTGGATCGTATGCGTCGGGTTGTCATTTATCCTTGTCCGCTTTGCCGGATTGGGTTTGGCAGGAATATGGATTGCCTTAGCATCCGATGAAGCCGTTCGCTCGGTCCTGATGTTGAGAAGATGGCAATCCGACCGCTGGAAAGGCAGAAAGTTCGTATAAAAAGTCGCAATGCGACTTTTTTTAGAATTGATATTTGTCTTTGGTAAATAACTCCAATGCGGCTTCCACGACATCGAAATCATACAATGTGCCTTGTTTTTCCTTGATTTCAAACAACGCTGAATCCAGACCCAAGGCCGGACGATACGGACGATTGGAAGATATCGATTCAATGACATCCGCAACACATAATATTTTTGCTTCGATCATGATATCATCCCCGCTTAATCCATAGGGATACCCGCTGCCATTCACCTTCTCATGATGCTGAAGCACGATATCGGCAATCGGCCAGGGAAAGTCAATCTTACACAATATCTGATGTCCCAAGGAAGGATGCGTCTTGATGAGTGAATACTCGATTTCTGTCAACCGGCTCGGCTTGTTTAAAATCTGAGCAGGAATGTAAAATTTGCCCAGATCATGCAACAGCGATGCCAGATATACGGAATGTTCTGCATCATATCCTAAATTCATCTTCTTTGCGATAGCTCTGGCCAGTTCTCCGGTACGGCTTTGATGACCGGTCGTATAGGGGTCGGAAATCTCAACGATCGCCGAAAACGCTTCGACCGTCTGCATAAAAATCTTCTCCATTTGATGAATATCGCTGAGCGCACGGTCTTCTTTGATCTTTCTGGCCAATACTAATGAAAATATCCGGCACATTTGATCCAGCTGATCAAACACTTCCTTTGATACTCTGTTTGTTGCCGTCCAATAAAACCCCGCCAGTCCGATCAATTGTCCTTCGCTTCGCAACGCAAATACCAATTGTGTGATGTCGACTTCTTTAAATTCTTCTGTCATTTCTCCATTGATTATATAAGGATCCTCGAAAACAGAAATATCAATCAAATTGAAAATCGGAAACTCCTTTTTACCTTCAGTCCGCATCCAACGATATTGATGGCCTTCATATCGGATCAAGTGAACATTGATTTGTGCAGCATTAAGACATTGGCCCAGTTCCGCCAGACTGTCTGTCATGATACTGTTAAGCTCTACACAAGAAGCGCTCAATAAGTTATTCTTGATACGCTCACAAACTTGTTTCATATTTTCACCCATTTCACAACTTATACTTATCATTTTAAAGGGTAACCTGCAAATGTGCAACATAGAAAAAAAGGGCTATCGCCCTTTCCAATATAAATCAGTTAACTGAGAATTTGAAACCGTCCTTTTCGAATAGTTCAATACATGCACAAGCAACTTTCGAATCATAAATAACCCCTTTGTTTCGCCGGATTTCATCCAGCGCGGCATGAATGCCCAATGCCGGTCGATACGGACGATGAGATGACATCGACTCTACCACATCAGAAACAGCCAAAATCCTTGCTTCTAGTAAGATTTCATTTCCCACAAGACCATAAGGGTATCCGGAACCGTCTATTCGTTCATGATGCTGAATTACGATATCCGCAATCGGCCATGGGAAATCGATTTTCTTCAGTACCTGATATCCCAGACTCGGATGAGTCTTAATCAACGAAAACTCAATTTCCGACAGTTTTCCAGGTTTATTGAGGATTTGAGAAGGTATATAAAATTTTCCTAAATCGTGTAGAAGTGAGGAGTAATGTAAGATGCTCTTCGACTCATCACTCAAACCCAGCTTTCTGGCAATGGCTTCTGCCAGTTCAGCCGTTCGGTTTTGATGGCCTGAAGTATACGGATCATTGATTTCGACGATCGCCGCAAAAGCTTCTATTGTTTGCTCTAAAAGCAGATTAGTCTTCTTAATATTATTCACGAGCAAATCTTCATTTTTCATTCGAATCAATGTCAATGCATATATTTCAGCCAGAACACGAATCATACTTACCTCAGAATCCCAGTCTTTCTTGGTTTTCACTGAGTCAAATCCTAAAAATCCGATAAGTCTTCCTTCGTTCTGCAAAGGAACAAGCAAAATGGATTTAATTCCCTGAAGCAAAAATGATTCCTTCTCGGCACTCTGCTCTTCACTCATTAATTCAGTATCGTGTATGTTAATAGTTTCACCTTTGGAAAGATGATTTATCGACCATGGAAAAACTTCTGTACTCAAGTTTTGTAGCATATCGATGACAGACTCAATATCATCATTACACCACTCATATGTGTTACTCATCATAGTAGAATCTTCACTCAGCATAAAAATATACACTCGATCAACATTGACAGTCTTCCCGATCAGACCCAGGCTTTGATCAATTGTCAAAGAAAGCTGATTAATTTGTGTCTTCATAAAAGATTTCGATATCTTCGAAACCATGTACTGAACATCGGTCAGCTCACGCAGTGTATGATTCATTCGCTCGTAATTGATTTTAACCGATTGTATGGTACTACTTATTTCTTCTACACTGGTATTCTCGTGTAGATTGGTTTGTACTAGTTTAGTTATGTT
>JANJWY010000168.1 GCA_024709285.1 Erysipelotrichaceae bacterium | reverse complement strand
TCGCCCGGCTTAACGATAAGGATATCATCAACTTCAACTTCTTCCAATGTAACTTCGATTTCTGTTCCGTTTTTAACTAATCGCGCCGTCTTTGGGGCAAGATTCATCAGCTTTTTGATGGCTTCCGAAGTCTTACCTTTCATACGCGCTTCCATATATTTACCAACCAATAACAACGTAATGATCAGTGCGGCTACTTCAAAATACAAATTCTCCACAAAACTGAAATCGCCAAAGTATATGGCCACGATGGCATACAATCCATAGAGGAATGCTGCTCCTGTACCAATGGCTACCAGGGTATCCATATTCGGACTGCCTTTAAACAATGTCTTAAAACCGATCAAGAAGAACTTTCTTCCAGCCCACATGACCGGAAGTGTCAATACCAATTGAACCAAGGTAAAGTTCAGCGGATAGTTGTGATAGTCAATGATGGCCGGTAATTTGGCGATATCGGGAATGAACATATGTCCCATCGCTATGTAGAGTAAGGGAAGCGAGAAGAAAATCGACAGCATCAGACGCTGAAACATGTCTTTGCTTTCTCTGTCTTTGCGCAACTGATCTTCATCTGTCGCAAGTGTTTTCTCAATATCCCTAGGAACATATCCCGCTTTTTCGACCGCCTTTTTCAACTCCGCAATCTTGACTTTGCTTCCATCATATTTAATGGTCGCTTTATTGGTAGCCAGATTGACACTGGCAATTTCCACACCATCCAACTTCTTTAGCGAGCGTTCGACTGCCGAAGAACATGACGCACAGGTCATCCCTTCGACCATTAAAGTCACTTCTTTCGCCTTTTTGATTTCCTCAAGGCCATAACCCGCCTTCTCGACGGCACCTTTGAGCACATCAAAAGACACTTCACCATCTAGAAATATGTTAACTCGTTCAGTTGCCATATTGACATCCGCATTTTCAACACCATCCAATTTGCTTAGCGAACGCTTGACTGCGCTGGCACAAGCCGAACAGGTCATGCCGGTTACCTGGTACTGCTTTTCAATCATAGTATCTCACCTCGTTGCTATTATATACCCTAGGGGGGTATAATTCAACTCAAATACACTGCCTAAAAGTGAAATTATTTTCAGACAAAAAGAGCTTTCGCTCTTATTGTTTAGTGTGAACAGTTTGCGCAATCTGCGGCTTGTGTGTCATTGAAGAACAGCTGACCGTTTTGTTCATCGATTTCGATGCTGTCAGCACGCACTTCTGCATCGGGTTGCATGATTACCGGAATCCCGTTTATTTCAATGACTTTGTCATCATCGGCTGCGACAGCCAAGGCGACACTGATTGAAGTTCCGCAACAGGTTTCCTGTAAGCCGACCCACAAGCAATCCCGCTCATTCTCCGCCATGACTTTTTGTAAAACGACTCTCGCGTTATCAGTAATTTTCATAAAAAACCTCCATGTATACTACCATTATACAAAAAGCGGACATATATTCAATGATTGTAATTAATAACGCAGTTTTGCCAGGTGTGCATCCGAAATAAAGTTAGAGAAATTCTGCATGAACAAAATCTGATCAAAAGTTTCTGATTGCATGACTGCGGACAGAGATCCGGAAAAATGACGCAAATCCACGATGACGATTTCATCGAAGTGTGCTGTCAGAAACGGAATCATGCTGTTGGCATAGGAATCTTTGATGACCAGCAGGCGAGAAGGATCTTCCTTTTCATTGACAACAACGGTAGAAAGTCCGATATTGCCATAAAGGAATGCACCATATTTATCATGGGTTGATAATTTTGACCGATCGATCAACGAAGGGAATGACTGATTACCAATGATATATGAATCAATCGTCGGATCAATAAATCCCAATCGGTCCGGGTTGATTTGCGAAGGTTTTGCTTTTGCATAATATGTTCCCAAGAAATCCGGAGCATACTCTATGGAAAATGAATCAAAGGGAAGAGGTGTCAGGTTCCACTTCTCACACAAGACGGTATAGGCCACATACGCACCTTCCAACGTCCAGTGATGGTCGTTTCGATAGTATAGCTGCTTTGAAGCGTTGGCTTTGAGTTGTGCATCGATCAGCAGTAAATCCAATTTCTCATCCCATTTTTCGATCAGGGATAACTGATCCAACAGGGGAACACCCTTTGGAAGATAGTGAGGTAAAATCGCATAGGAATTGGGAATGATCACACTGGTCAGCGGAGCTTTGACCAACGCTTCAAACTCGGCCAAATAGCGAAGATTGAGTGCGGTCTGTTCATTGAGTTCCATCAGTTTCTCAAAGAGATAACCATCCTTACCAAAAAGGATACCGTTGTTCTCCTTTTTCATCAAAAACCGCTCACTCAACGATTTTAATGAAATCCAACCGTCTCGTAACATAAACTGATCGTTAATATACTCTTCGTAGGTCAACATCCACTTTCCATCCACCACATCATCCCAATTCAGCGAAGGACGCTGAGTAAGATAGCGATTTTCATACGCCGAAAACACGCGGATCGGTCCAAGGAAATCAAATAAGAGAATAAGTACAGCCAAACATGAGATCATGGCTGACAGGGGTTGCTTTTTAAACATGTTGCCTCCTAAAAACGGAAATAGAGAAACGGATTGTACGATGAATCGACCAGATAGGCGATGCAGAACAGAAACAGTACCGTAACCATCGAAGCTTCGACCATGGGGAAAGATACCGAACTCATAACTTTTTTGGGGATATCCGTAGAGAAAATCAAGCAGAACAACAGAACTACACCATAATTACTGATAAAGTACATCCATTGCGAAGATGGCTGGAGGGTAAACATCGCTTGAAGATACTGACCAAGAAGTGTCAGGTCACTGATCGCGAAGATTGCCCAGCCGATGAGGATGAAGAAAATGAAGTATATCCGAGATAAAATCGGCCGTTTGTTTAGCCACTTCATCAATACCAGTTTTTCAATGACAAGCAGTACAAAGAAGTACAATCCCCACAGTATGAAATTGATGGCGGCTCCATGCCAGAAGCCGGTAAGAAACCAGACGATCAGCAGATTTAATATCTGCCTTCCTGTGCCTTTGCGATTGCCTCCCAAAGGAATGTACACATATTCCTTAAACCAAGAACCCAAGGTCATATGCCAGCGATTCCAAAACTCTGTCATGCTCTTTGAAATATAAGGATAATTGAAGTTTTGAGGAAAATTAAAGCCGAGCATTGAGCCCAAACCGATGGCCATCAGCGAATATCCGGAGAAATCGAAGTAAATTTGAAACCCAAAGGCCAATGTTCCTAGCCATGCGGTCATCGTTGACAGACTTTCCACGGGCAGTCGGATGATATCATCCCACATCATGCCAATATTGTTAGCTAATAACACCTTGCTGGCCAATCCGAGTAAGAATAATTTCAGTCCGGATTCAAACTGTGCCATCGACATTACCCGATGTTTAAGTTCGAAGGCAATTTGCGAGTACTTAACGATCGGACCGGCGATCAGCTGAGGAAACAGGCAGACAAAGGCACCGAAATCGATGATGTTGTCTTCCGCTTCCACTTTTCCGCGATAAACATCGATCGTATACGACATGGTTTGAAACGTATAGAAACTGATGCCCAAGGGCAATGTCAGTGTGGGAAGATCAAGGGCGAAAAGAGATCCGATAAATCCCAGATACTTAAAGAAAAACAACATTCCCAAATTTCCGAAGATGGATATCATCAGAAACACGTTGGGCAGCCAGGGATGATTGCGATATCTTTTTATGCCTTGAGAACTGAAGAAGTCCAGTACTACGGATAGAAACATTATAAAGATATAGCGCACTTCACCCCAAGCGTAGAAAATCAGACTGAGAATGAAAAGCAGTAAGTTCTGATATTTTTTCGGCGTTAAAAAAAGCAGGAGCAAAGCGATGGGTAAAAATCGGAATAAAAATATCAGACTGCTAAATACCATGCTTGCTCCTGCTTTCTATTTTAATGCTTCATTAATGGCATCGATGCCACGTTGGATTTCATCTTGTGCAAACTTCAATGCTTGTTCTTCGGTTGGTTCCGGACGTTCATCGTATTTACCTAAGACAAGCAAAAATACCAGATTGCCCTTTTTGACAACTTGAGTCGACTTGACTTTGGCCATGTTCATCGGATATTGGAAGGACTCATTGATCAGGTATTCCTTATAGTCCAACAGAGCCTGTTCGACTTTATCAACGTTGCCATCAGTGGCCATCACGGCTACAAACATGTCGGTGTTCAAGGACATCATCGGACCTTCAGCAAAACTCTTTTTGATCCAGTCTTTGTTGATTTTGTAGACTTCTTCCAGAATCTGAAGATTGATTTCCGCAGATGGGATGTAATCCTCACCATATTCCGCTTTTACAGCTGCGACGGCTTTGTCAAATTGTTCTTCCGTATAATCCGCAGATGCTGCCGGGGCACATCCTATCAATAAAAGCGAAACAAAAAGCATTAGTATCAGTTTTTTCATATTTTCTCCTTACAAAGCGATGATCGCTACGTTGTTGATTGTAAAAGAGAAGACGAAAAAAGCAAACCTCTTTTCGATAAGTTGCCATGGTTTACGGATGACTTGCACAAATATGAAAAAAAACTTGAAGTATTGACGCAAGGTTCTTAGAGGTATATATTGAAAAAAGAGGTGCAAGCCATGAAAATTCTCGTAACAGCATTTGAACCTTTTGGCAAAGAATCGATTAATCCGGCATTGGAGATACTGGAATTACTGCCAAACACCATATCAGGTCATACCGTTATCAAGAGTAGGATTCCTACCGTTCGATACAAATCAACAGACACAATCATCGAGATGATAATAAAGCATCATCCGGATGTCGTTCTCAGCCTTGGACAAGCCGGTGGCAGAGCGGATATTACGATTGAAAGAGTTGGGATCAATGTTGATGATTATGGGATTGAGGATAATGAGCACAATCTGCCGATTGATGAAAAAATCATTGAAAACGGACCGGATGCCTATTTGGTCAATCTGCCGATTAAGGATATGATGCATTATATCCGAGATGCCATGATTCCGGTGTCCATTTCCAATACCGCAGGAACTTTTGTCTGTAATCATGTGATATATGCCGTGCGTCACTATTGTGAAACAAATCAGCTGGATATTAAAACCGGATTTATTCACGTTCCCTTTTTGCCAGAGCAAGTTATCGATAAACCGACTTTTCCCTCTATGCCCCTAGA
>JANJWY010000160.1 GCA_024709285.1 Erysipelotrichaceae bacterium | reverse complement strand
TTTCGTTTGACAGAAACGGAAAATCATATCGAGTCAAATCTTCAGAGGAACAAGGCATAACATTTTTTGCGGATAGATTTCCTGATGCCAAAACACTGTATATAAAGTATGATAATGGACAGACCAAGCAAATATACCTAAAGTACGGAATTATGCACAAAGGTTCACAGATTGGATTCAGTGCATTTGGGCAGATTCTACCTATCGCAGATTACGACTTTCCTGCCACAATGACTAAAATTACGGATTAATCTAAAAAAGCAGAACTCTGCTTTTTTACTTTAGTTAATAAAAAAGGGCATTTCAGCCCTTATCTGCCTATCTGATTTCAAGAAGTTTAACTTCACCCGGAACAAAGTGGATATTTAATCCGCGATGCTCATTGATAAATAACTCATGGGGAATATTGTCTTCTGAAGAGAACCGTTGAATGATCTGCTTATCTTGTGCAAAGAAGATTTCCGGAAGGTTATCCAAACGCACATAGTGATACTTTTCATTGTGCATATCGGTATTTGTAATCGCCAGAAGAACTCTGTCTTGGTTAACATAACCGAATCCGGCAGCCGTATCCCATGGAGCACTGAAACCCAGCGGATAAACATTGTTCATATCCATCATGGCGTCGATATACTCCTTACGGATGTGCGACGCTTTTTCAAGTGCTGTGGGGATTTCCCAGCGATGCTTATGATTATAATGGAAGGCATATCGGTCAAACAGTGCTAACTTACCGTAATACGGATCATCTTTGTCCAACATATATAACTCGTTGGGGCGGCAGTCCAAACCGGTATTCATCGGCTGACGCTCATACACTTCCTGACCGCTGTTTAAAAACGGAATGGTGTTGGGAACAAACAGGTTGAATACGGATACCATTTTACCCAATGTCTCACCGCCATCACGGGCTGCCAAACGCGGCGTATCATGGGTTTCACCGACCGCAAACAACGGTGATTCAAGATTCATGGCGCCATAGACAAAGGAGTTGAACAGACCTTCCTGAACCCGGGGCAGACGGATAAATCCATCACCGATGATCATGTTATAACCCTTCTGCTTGGACGTTTTTGCGTTTTCCACATCCAGTTCTTCTGCGATAAAGCAGAAATTCGGATCGACCTCTCTGGCCTTAGTCAGAATCATCTTGATTAAATCGTCCGGAAGGGCATGGCCCATGTCGATTCGGGCACCGTCAATTCCGAACTCCCGTTGGAAAAACGGAATGATATCGGCTAAGGTGTTCCATAACTCCTGATTGACGATGGTACCGGGATTTAAACTGGACTTGGCAACATCAAAGAGAATGTACGGATGGATTTCACCATGCTCTTTAAGATATGGTTGTGAATTGGCAGGATGGTCGAGGTACAATCGGAAGAATGTGACATCGCTCCAGGCCGGTTGAGGATCATTGATACAATCCGAGAAAGCCGGTGCGATGGTCAGTCCGAACATTTCCTGAACTAAGTCCAACACCTCGTATTTTCCTTTACCGTCTTTCCACTTCTTAACCAGTTTCTTCCACAATTGAGGATTTGATTCCTTCGGATTGGGTTTAAATTTCTTGATATGGGCGATGACCTCTTCGGAAGCAAATACTTGTTCAAAGTACTCTTTCTTTGCGGGAAGAGCAGCCTTTAATCCTGGGCAGTATGGCGAAGCATAATCTTGAAGATCTTCAAGTGCGATATAGTAGAACCACTCCGGATGATCAATGATCAAATCCGAGTTTACGGAGTTTGTTCTTGGGATGATGTCAATGATGACCTTCATATCCAAGCGATGACACGCTTCCACAAAAGCCCGAAATTCATCTTCTACCGTACAGTCCGGACCGGTCATCGGATCCTTAAGCCCTTCATCCAACTTAAAGAAATTGGATACGCCATACGGCGAGCCCAGTTCGCCTTTTTTATCTTTCAAAGAGTATTTCGAAATCGGTAACATATACACGACATCGACACCCATTTTCTTAAGAAGCGGCAAGTAAGCCAAGGCTTTGACAAATGTGCCGGTTTCCTTGAGGTTATAGAGATTAAATTCTTCAAGACGTCCGCTGCGATCATGATCTACGCTGGCAGAGGAGCGGATCATCATCGAATAAGCAAAACTCTGACGGATCCAATCCCCGTTCTTCAAACCCTTAATCTTATTTTTAGGTTGTCCTAAGTAATAAGGTTTGGAAAAGTCCGCTTTTCTTTTTTGGTTGTTTAAAAACTCATCCTTAATCAGAGACTGAAAAAACTGATACGGATTGACGATCAGATTTCCGTCCTTGACATCGATCTTATCGACTTTTACATCCGCACTGTCCCACAAATCCGGGATGACATAATTGAATATAGCTTTGTTAAGTTGTTCTTGCTTTGCAAGCTCCACAACGATTTTATCGAGATAGCTCATCATATTCTCCCCTTTCACAAGTTATTCTAACACGAATGTAAGCGCTTTGCATCAGATTACCCATGACAGGCTTGTATGGAATCGATTACATGAATCAACATTTATGAACGAAGTGCGATTGTCAGTTTTGTTTTATGATTAGTTATCAAATGAAAGCGGTTAACCCAAGCGGAAATGTCTTAGACAATTCATTTTCAAGTGAAATATTGTATAATAACATAGAAAGACAGGAGTGATGACCATGCTTAACAAAACTCAGATTGAAGATATCGCTAAAAGAGTGCGAATCAATATCGTAAAGATGGTGAACGAAGCGAAGTCCGGCCATATCGGCGGTTCATTGAGCGGCGTAGAAATCTTAACGACACTCTATTTCAATGAAATGAATATTAATCAGGACAATGTGAAAGATCTGGAAAGAGATAAATTCGTGTTGTCGAAGGGACATGCCTCTCCGCTGTTGTTTGCGGTGCATGCCGAAAAAGGTTTTATCCCTCAAGAAGAACTGATGACTTTCAGAAAGATCAACTCACGCTTGCAAGGACATCCGAATATGAACTATGTGGATTCTGTCGATATGTCGACCGGATCACTGGGACAGGGAATTTCTGCTGCGGTGGGGATGGCTTTATCGTATAAAGCCAAGGGACTGCCTTTCAGGGTATATTCCTTATTGGGTGATGGTGAAAGTCAGGAAGGCATCGTATGGGAAGCAGCCATGGCCGCAGCTCACTACAAACTCGACAACCTGTTGGCCATCATTGATCTTAATGGTTTACAGATTGATGGGGATATTACCAAAATCATGAATCCGCTGCCCCTGGATGAAAAGTTCAGAGCTTTTGGCTGGAACGTTTTGACTGTTAATGGACATGATATCGATGCTTTGCAAGACGCTTATGCGAAGGCTCGTGCTTTCAAAGGCAAACCGACGATGATCATTGCCTTGACGGTTAAAGGCAAAGGGGTCAGCTTTATGGAAAATGACTATGCATGGCATGGTGTTGCGACCAATCCGGAGCAGTTCGCTGCAGCGATGAAAGAATTGGGTGGTGAATAATATGGCAAAAATGGCAACTCGTGAGGCTTATGGAAAAGCCTTGGCAAAACTGATTGTAGAAGACGATAAAATATTTGTATTGGATGCGGATTTATCAAAATCCACGAAAACTGCGGACGCTAAAACCGCCAACGCTTCCCGACATTTTAATATGGGAATCGCGGAGAGCAATATGATGGGCGTGGCTGCCGGTATCGCAACCGGTGGCAATACCGTGTTCGCTTCCAGTTTCGCGATGTTTGCGGCTGGACGCGCCTTTGAAATCGTCCGAAACTCCATCTGCTATCCAAAGCTGAATGTCAAAATATGTGCAACCCATGCGGGTATTACGTTGGGTGAAGATGGGGCTTCCCATCAGGCCATTGAGGATATTGCTTTGATGCGCAGCATTCCGAATATGACGGTCATTCAGCCGTGTGATGATATTGAGACCATGCAGGCCATTTCGGCAATTGCAAAATATAAGGGACCGGTATATGTCCGTCTGGGCAGAAATGCGGTTGAAACAGCCAATGCGGAGGATTATGTATTTGAAATCGGTAAAGGTGTTGTTTTACGTAAAGGCGTTAAGATTGCGGTCATTGCAACGGGCATCCTTGTTCAGGAAGCCCTCAAAGCAGCCGATATTCTCAAAGAAGAAGGCATTTTGGTTACCGTTGTCAATATTCACACCATCAAACCCATCGACAAGAAATTATTGATTGAACTGGCAAAAACACATGATGTCCTGCTGACCTGTGAAGAGCACAATGTTTTGGGCGGAATGGGTTCGGCCGTCGCAGAAGTCGTCAGTCAGCATCATCCGGTAAAAATCTCGATGTTAGGCATTGAGGATACCTTTGGGGAAAGCGGAACACCGGCAGCACTGATGGAAAAATATGGGATCACATACAAACATGTATTGGATCGTATCCGAAAACTGTTAGCAGAATGAATTCAAGACGGGCACTGCCCGTTTTCTTTTATCTGATTTTGTTTGTGTTTACCCTCTCTATTTGATAATATAACTGTGTACTTTGAGGTGGTTCTGTGCGAAAGTGGATGATTGGGATGATTGCCGCAGTTTTGACGGTTGTCGGTGGCGGATATATATATACAGGTTACGCAAGTGGCGATTTTTGTCGTTTAGATAAACAGACCGTGTGTTATGATGCGAATAATGGAGTTTTTAAAGTTGAAGATCGTTCGACAATCACGATAGCCTTACCTTCAAAAGCCATGGAAGACTGGTTTTTAGATCAGTTCTATCTGACACATCCCGGACATACCGTAAATTTCGACTTTCGAATCATTGAAAACCTGTCGGCACAACAGGCCTTGGATTTGGGTGTGGATATTTTTTATACCGATACACATCAGGCAGCGTTGCTTTTTGACCGCTTAACTCCCTTTGATTCGCGTATTGATGATGAGGCAAGTACGGAAGGCATTGTTCAGTTTACCGAAGTCATCAACATGGAAGACGTACTGTTTCGGCCGTTTTCCTATCAAGGGCTCTTGTTTGTATACAATAAAACCATGCTTGAAACGTTGGGTTATGATGTCAGCACGGTCACGGATACCAATCTTCCTCAGATGTTTTCTCGATGGGAAGATTTGATTGAACTTGCCAGAGGGTGGAAAAGTGTGCCGCACATATATAATCAGAAGGAAATCAATATTGTTTTTCCGCTGACTTTTGAAGAAAAGTGGCAGTTCTATCCGTTTCTGACTGCGGGGGACTGGCATATGTTTGAAGATAATGATGCGACTCAAGCAGGGTTCGATCAGGAAAATTTTCTTGCTTCATTGAATTTCTTGAAAACGTTGGGTGAAGTCACTTGGGATTACAGTGCTCAGCCAAAGGATGACTGGTTGTATGAAAAGGTGATCAATGAGCAGATCGCACCTTTTGGAATGGCTGGTCCGTGGATGTTTGTGGAGCAAATCGAAGAACTGAAGAGTGTTGATTATGTGTTCTCGGCCTTTCCGACGTATCAGGATAAACAGCTCAAACCGTTGGTCATCGTTACCGGATTGGTCGCATTGAAAAATGAAGCGCCATCGCTCACGCAAGAAATACTTCGGATTCTTTCTTTACCTCAAGCTACGCAAACCGCCTTGGATACAACGAAGAAAATTCTGGTCATTGCCAGAGATCAGTTAGGCAGTTTTGAGATGAGTGATAACCGCCGTCAAATGAGTCTGGCTTTTACTTACAGCGAGATTGAGCCGATCGTTGCTTTGCCTCAGAATACGGCGAAGCTGGGATTTGATTTTTATCTTGAAGCTGACTTTATGTATATTCTGAAATCGGTGTATAAACAAGAACTTACACCCCTGGAAGCTCAGCAGCAGTTTATCGACCTCTATCAGACATGGTTATCTGAAAATAACCGTTAAATTATGAGAACAACAAGCGCTTTGAACAAGCAAGAAATTAAAATGGTCATCATTAACGGGACGTATGCGATGGCATCCGCCATGACCGCAGTCTTTGTTAATGTATATCTTTATAAATTTACCGGATCACTGGTTACCATGACGGCCTATGCCATGGTGCGCTTCGGCTTTTTTCCGTTGGCTTTTACCATCGGTGCCCACATTTCCCGTAAATATCGGCTTTCATGGACGATGACGGCCGGTCTGCTGATGATTGTTTTCGGATTGTTGGTCATTCTGACATTGCGCGAGCGGATTGGTGAGTTGGGTTATGCGATTTATGGGATCGGAATGATTTTTGGGATGGGTGAAGGATTTTTCTGGTTGTCGACGGTCAGTCTCAATCAGTTGGTATCAACCAAGGAGTCTCGTGGGAAATATCTGGGATTCATCGGTATGTTTAACGGGCTTACCAATATCATCGCACCGCTGACGGCAGCTCAAATCGTTGCTTGGTCGCCCAATGATACAGAAGGCTATATACGCATCTTTCAGTTGGTCATCGTTCTGTATCTGATCATCGCCTATCTGGCATCGACGATCCGAGTTCTCAGTCAAAAAGGAAAGTTCACCATACTGGATAAAGTATTTTATAAGAAAGACCGTCAGTGGACCTATATATTTAATTCGCATGTACTCTTTGGGGTGCGTGATTCGTTGGTGTTGATGTTGACCGGACTGTTGATCTATCGGGCTACGGGGGGAAGCGGCAGTGCATACGGCCGGATTTTGGCATTGTTTGCTCTGATCAGCATTCTTGCTTTTTATATCGCCGGCAAGTTCATTACCCGTCAGAACCGCCTGAAGATGTATCAGTTTGGAGAATTTTTCACCGCATTGAGTACGGTCATCCTAGTATTGGTTCCGACAACGACCGGTGCGATTGCTTATGGAGTACTAGC
>JANJWY010000133.1 GCA_024709285.1 Erysipelotrichaceae bacterium | reverse complement strand
GTATATTTTAACAGATTTTTATCAAAACGGACGATATTGATACTTATTGTCGAACTACTCGCATTGACATCCGATAATACTTCCATTAAAATACTCTAGTACTAAGGAGATTGCCATGGAACCTGTTTCACTCATCATGATTGCTGTCGGACTATCCATGGACGCTTTTGCTGTTGCCTGTGTCAATGGACTTTGCACCGTTCAGAAAAAATATAACTATGCACTTAAAGTTGGCTTCTACTTTGGGATTTTCCAGGGAATCATGACGATTGCCGGTTATTTAAGCGCATTTTACTTCAAAACTTATTTTACAGTCATTGATCACTGGGTAGCATTTCTGCTTCTGAGCGGAATTGGTCTCCACATGATTTGGCAGGCTTACCATCAGAAAGAAATCAGCTGTGATGTCAGGAATGTTGATTCACATCGGGCATTACTCACATTCTCAATTGCGACAAGCATAGATGCCTTCGCCGTCGGAATCAGTTTAGCCATACTTGAAGTTAATATCTCCATTGTGTCTGTTGTAATTGCAGTCACTACCTTCACATTATCTTTCATCGGTGTAATCATTGGCAAAAAATTTGGTTACCGACTGGGAAACAAGACAGATTATATTGGCGGTTTTGTATTGATCCTTATTGGACTCAAAATCCTAATGGAACACATCGGATGAGCTTCGGCTCATTTTTTTATAAGCAATTTCTGCCATTGGCCGATGACCTCATCTTCTTTTCGATCCTTGCGAAAAGCCAGACTGACCACCCTTTCAAAAGACATTCCTTTGATTTTAACGATTTTGCACTTCCCGGAATTTACAAATTGAATGACAATGCTCCTTGGCAGTATAGACACACCCAGGTTCGCCGCGACAGCTAGTAACAAAGCTTCGATGCTATGACTTTGCCATTGAATATTGAGTTTTATTCCATTAGCCCCCATCACTGAATCAACATACGTGCGCGTGCCACTTCCCTTTTCCCTCGCCAAAAACGGCAGCTCAGAAAGCTGATCGATGGTAATTTCTGTCTCTTTAAAGTCTGCTGATGCTAAACATACCAAAGATTCTTTATAAAATGGATTGCTTTCAATGCGCTCATCACCACAAATCCCCTCAATCAGAGCCAAATCGCATTCATTTCTGACCAAGCGCTGTTCTATGGTTTCATTATGCTCAACCCGTACCTGTACATCATTCTGAGGAAATTCGTTGTTATACTCCTTAATATAATCTGAAAGTACGGTCGCTCCAACCGACAACGAAGCTCCCAAACGGATGCGCTGCTTAATTTTCTTATTCTGAAGCTGATCCTCAATGTGTTGTAAATGCTCAAGCAAAACATTGATTTGCCCGTACAACCAGATTCCTTGCTCAGTGATGACTAATCTTTTCCCGACACGCTCAAACAGCTGGCAGTGATAGTGTGTTTCTAAATCTCGAATCGCCACACTGATCGCCGGTTGAGAAATATGAAGCGTCTTCGCAGCTGCCGAAATGCTTCCGCTGGCCACAACTTCCCTGAAGATTTCAAACAATCGAATCATATTGACCTCCATATAACTAATATCATATATATATTATACCATTATTATATATATGAAATCGTTTTATTGTTATAAAATAGAGATGGTGATGAAATGATAACGTACAGACAGCTTTTTCTAAAAACATTCAAAATCAGCGCAGTAACTTTTGGTGGCGGTTATACGATCGTCCCTGTCATGCGTGATGTTTTCGTCAACAAAGATGCGTTGATTCAAGATGAAGAAATGCTCAACCTGATTGCCATAGCCCAATCTGCACCGGGGCCAATTGCGGTCAATACTTCAATATTGATCGGATACAAACTAAAAGGCATTAAAGGAGCTTTGATCACCACATTTGCCACAGTACTTCCACCCTTGATCATCATCTCCATCATTTCTTTTTTCTATGTTCAATTCCAAAATAATCCGATCATACAAGCTGCTTTACTTGGAATGCGCGGATCAATCAGTGCGATCATGGGATATGCCGTATTTAATATGGGGAAAAACACCCTGCAAAAACAACCGGTATTCTCAGCGGCACTGATGATCATCATTTTTCTGCTTGGATACTTCACACCTTTACCCACCATTGCCTTAATCGTTGCTTCCGGTATAACCGGATTGATCTATTTTGGATGGATAAAGGAGAGACTCTTATGATATATCTTGAGCTATTTTGGACTTTCATTCAAATCGGGGCATTCAGTTTCGGAGGCGGTTATGCCGTACTGCCAATGATTCAGAAATATGTGGTCCAACAACAACAGTGGATCACCTTAGGCGAACTGGCAGACATTACATCAATTTCGCAAATGACCCCAGGTCCGATCGCCATCAATGCCGCAACCTTCGTGGGAGTGAAAGTAGCCGGTGTTGGTGGGGGAATAATTGCAACCATCGGTTGTGTGCTGCCTTCATTTATATTGTTAATCTTCTTGGCTTACTATTTCTTCAAACACAGCAATCTGAATTTCATACAGAACATTCTCAAAGGTTTGCGGCCGGCCATCGTTTCGCTGATTGCTCTTGCCGCCATATCGCTTACGATGACTGCCTTTTGGGCAAACCCACAAGCAAACCTCTTATCTTTTGATAATATCAATCACAGTGGTGTCGTGAGTGCGGCAATTTCACTGATATTGCTTATCAAGTTTAGACTCGATACTATAGGCGTGATTGCCATTGGCGCAATCATTGGCATTATCCTGACCTTCATATAAAAAGGTCCTTCTCGGACCTAGTTGACATTTCGAATCTTTGATCGGGCTTCCTCAACCATATAATGATGAAAGATATACATAAACAGCTTCATATCGATTTGCATGTAGTTCAACATGATGAAAATCAGTTCATCACGGGAGAAAGATGTCAGATAACCCGAAACATCAAAGTTCTTAAGCCGCTGAAAATCCGCATGACTCCAGCCATCAGGCACCGGTTGTTCCGGTGTTTTTTCTTCCAAGACTTCAGCATTCTCCAATGCTTCAAAATCAAGACTGCCCTGATGCTGAAGAATGTCTATGAAACTAGCCACTTGATGCTTACAATATCCGGCAGCCGAATACGGGCAGTCACACGAACTGAAAACGATCATGTTTTCATCCCCAAGATTGACTACGACTTTATAGTTATTTTCCTGACCTGCCACATCATAATAGTAGGTCTTATCGGACTGTTTGTCGAGCTTCGCCCGTCCTTGTTGGTAGTAGTGGATGCCCCTGAACAAAACCAATTTACGGGTATTTTTGCTAAACTCATTAAGCTTCAGTTTCATATATCCACCTCCTGAATTTATTATAAACCAAATCAACAGAAGTTTCATTTACAAGACTTAAAAGGATGAGCATTGCTCATCCCGGCTCTTTTACTTAACTTCAATTCGATTAACAACTTCACTAGCCTCTTTGATCGGCATTTCGACCTTCAGCACACCTTCACTGAAACTTGCACCGATCGCTGAGGAGTCGATTCCGTTAAACCTGATTTGACGCATGAATGAATTTACCTTACGACTGCGATAGTAATATTTCTTGTTTTCGCTGACTTCTTCTTCCTTATGGTCTGCTTTGATCGTCAATACATCGTTATTGAACTGAATATCGATTTCTTCGCGCTTGAACCCCGGAAGGTCGACTTCCACTATGTACTTGTTATTTTCTTGATAGACATCGATCTGACTGCCATAATTTGTCCTTGGAAAGAAGAAATCATCATTAAAGAAATCATCAAGTAAAGTCGTTGGTGTACGTTTGGCAATGTTGTATCTCATAACTTTTCCTCCTTTTTAGCACTCGCCAAGCATGAGTGCCAACTTTCGATTATATTATAGCACTAAAATTAGCACTGTCAAGTATTGAGTGCCAGATTTTCATCAAAAAAAAGATAAGCTTTCCGCTTACCTTCGGCAATTTTCTTTGCATAACTGCAAGTCACTAATGGTGAATGCTACACATCCAGCTTTGGTACCTTCATCGATATCTTCTTTCGACCGAAGCAATCCACCGCCTATCAGAGGCATATTCAGCTTCTCTTTTACAAACGGAATGGCTTTATAAGCCACAGCAGGCATGACTTCAACCGCATCCGGCTGACTCTTCAGCAACATCTCGATTCCCCGCTCCACAGAACGTCCATCAATCAGAAACATGCGCTGAATCGCCAACTTATGATTTCTCTTCGCAATTTCAATGATTTTAGCTTTGGATGAAATGATTCCATCGACCCTCAGTTTCTGACACAGAAACTCAGTCCCGTACTCATCATTGGCAACACCATTGATCATTTCAATATGTACCAGTGCTTTTCGTTCATTGCGATGCAACATTGTAATCATATCACTCAACATAGAAATATGAATATCTTGTAATACGCACCACGTTAAATCCGAAGCTAAAAACTGCTCCAGTTTCTTCATGGTTGCGACGACCGGAATACACCGCTGATATGCGATTTCTTCTATCATAACTTACACATCCTCTCATATTACCATCTATATCATATCAGAAAATCATGGTTAATTGATATCATTTCAGCATGTCACGCGCGGATTTGATCATATATCTCAGGCAGTTCATGAACTGTTATTATACCCAAAGGCAAATGATCCCGCTTAGCCTGCTTGGTAATCAAAATCACATGAAGTTTACTTCCTTTTCCCATGGCTTGCTCAAACAATTCCACCACATCAATCAATGAATTCTCCGGACTGAGAAAAGCAACACGCTGAACATCCTTACCTACGGGCAACACATCCAACACTTTTTTATCTTCAAGAGTTACACTATTCAACACTTGAAATCGCATCATCGTATCCGTCGTCAACATACCAACAAACTCATAATTTCGGCTATACACGGGCAATTGTGAATATGACTTGGAAATCATCCGCTGCGCTATACTCAAAACATTCTCATCGGTAAAGCAGACATCAACTTTGCACAAATACTTCTCCTTGATAAGCGTCGGCTGCGTCAGCAACTGTGCGATATGCTCAAACTGCTCCACAACCTTCTCGTGAGGCTCAGCGATGACTTCTCCGTCGATCCGCTCATGAATGATGGCATTACGCAAATCAGCAAACTCTTCGAGTACACGGCGATATCGCTTAAAAAACGGATCGTATCCTGCCAATCTTCGAACGCGTTCCGAAAACCCGATATGCCGGTCGATTTTCATTCGCCGTTCCATCTCAATTTCAATTTTGTTATAGGCTTCAATGAAGCGTGTTGAGTTCTTAATCACACCATGCCCTCCCAGCGGCGCAATGCATCTTTATTAGCAATTTGCTGAACCATAAGTTTGACCAATCTTTCCAAAGGTGAGTTCAAGGAGTAATCCGCCGATGCCATATATTCAACTCTTCCATCCAACACCAGTTGCTGCGCGGTCATTTTGCTCTTTTCATCAAAAGGATTGTATACGGCTACCGCAAATCCGCCGGCCTCCGTAATAAGCTTCATACTAGGCACATCCGTCAAACCGTCTCCGAAATAAATCATATGATCAAAGGGTACCGGGCGAAGGCTTGTCGGTAATTGCCGATTGAGAGAAATATCATCCGTTATATCTCTGACCCCCTTGTTTATCCGAAACAAAAACTGCGTCTTGGTCGTATAATTGATCGCCATGGCCGGCCATATCGCTTCATCGGACTCATCATACACAAAGTCACAAGCATAAATCTGTGAGAAGTTTTGCGCAATCGAAGTTGCTTTGATCATCGGTTTTAACCCCGACGAAACAATGACATGCTCAATTTCCAGCCGATGCGACTTTCCATAAGCACTGATACGCTCAAACCAACCCGGGACACCGTCAAACAGTTCGATCTTTTTCCCATAATCAGCAAAATGCTCTTTCTTGATCGTAACTCCGCGCTTTTTTGACTCTCGGATCATAAGATACATATACGTCAGAATACGATCCATGGAATGTTGCTTTGCTGTTTCATCCACCAGCCGCCAAAACTGAGCAGGATCAAAAATGCCCAAAGACTCTATAAAACCATATTCCTGCATATCTTTGGGAGACAACGTTTTATCAAAATCATAAACAAACACGACCTTCGTCATAGGGCATCCTCCCTTTATTTAACCTTTTTACAAATATCATCCACCATCGAGAGTGTCACTTGATGAATCATCTGATTATCCACCAGCACATTGATACCTTCACGACAAAACCCGAAACACTTCTGAGTTTTTAAGAAATACTTGCCATCCGGTGAAATCTGATTGACTTCGATGCCCAAAGATTCACTGATTGCACTTAATACTTTCGGTGAACCGCGCCCTTTACATCGGTCTCCCACACATACTTTTACGATGTGAGTGACAGACTCTCCTTGCAGAGAAGGAAAACGCATGATCAATGCCTTAATGATCTTCATATCAAACCCACACATTTCACTGGCATCCAATTGTGCGAATACCGGCACTAAACCGAAAATGTCTTGTGTTTGTTTTAAAAAGTAAACCAAGGCTTCCTGGGTCTGACGATCCACCCGATCCGCCGTATATTCTCTTAACGCAAGATACCGGGGTTCTTGCGGATCTAAATCAATTCGACTCATATTTACCTCATTTATCCATGTTCTTCATCAATCCAATGCCGACCTTCCAAACTTAACATGTCATCCGCCTCTTTTGGTCCGTTATGCCCCGCCGGATAAGGATATACGTTTATCTTCTCTTCTTTGATTCGGTCAATCAAATGATCGATAAATTTCCAGCTGGATAATACTTGTGCCCAACTCGTAAACAATGCCTTGTCTTTTTTAAACGCTGCTTCAATTAACCGCTCATAAGCTTCGGGGGTATTGATGCGATTTTCATAAACACAACTCTGACAGAAATCCATAAAGACCGGAACCACTTCCGGTGTCGTTCCCGGTTTTTTCGCATTGAACCTTAAGTAAATGCCTTCATCCGGGTAAATTTTTATGATTAACAGATTTGGCAAAACGCCTGGATCCGCTTTAAACTGAATGGCAACTTCGGTTGAACGGCGTTCACAGCGCTTTCCGGTGCGAATGTAAATCGGCACCCCTTTCAACCGCGGCGTATTCACAAACAGTTTCAACGCCACAAATGTCTCAGTAGCGGAGTCAACTCGGATATTCTCTTCTTCCAGATACCCTTTAACAGAAAGATCAGAGGAAGTTGCTTTGTGATACTGTCCTAACACCAAGTGTTCAGGCAATTTTCCATGCTCAATCGGAATTAACGCATCAATCACTTTGACTTGTTCACGTTGAATGGCAAGTGCCGAACTATCAGCCGGTTTTTCCATTCCGACAATCGAAAGAATTTGAAACAAATGATTTTGAACCATGTCTTTCAATGCGCCGGTCTGATCATAATATGCACCGCGATTTTCCACTCCAACCGTTTCCAATGCGGAAATCTGAATATTATCTATCTGATGATTGTTCCAGATACCTTCAAAGAGTGTATTGTTAAAGCGTACAGACATGATATTCTGAATCATTTCTTTGCCTAGATAATGATCGATCCGATATATGGAATCATCATCAAAAGCCTCGCACATCTGCTGATGCAAGGTCTGAGCTGACTTGATATCAACGCCAAAGGGCTTTTCGATCATAACCTGATGCGAGTGTTTCTCATCCAAAATTCCCGACTTCTTTAAACTGTGGGCAATCGGTGCGAAAAACTGTGGAGCTACGGCCAAGTAATATAAGCGCTGTTGTACGCCACCCCATTGATCATACACATCTTTAATCAGTGAGAAATCTTCCTCT
>JANJWY010000098.1 GCA_024709285.1 Erysipelotrichaceae bacterium | reverse complement strand
CCAAAGACTCCGCGGCGATAGCCCCTACACCGCCCAAACCCACGACCATGACACATTTTTCTGATATACATCGCGTATTATCATCTCCGACCAGCAGTCGGATCCTCGCTAACGACTCATCCATACTGATACCTCTTCTATTACCCGATTCACTTCAGCTTCATTACTCATATCCACCCAACGACAAGGCATTTGATGTTTAAACCACGTGATCTGACGCTTCGCAAATCT
Source organism: Erysipelotrichaceae bacterium (assembly GCA_024709285.1). GTDB lineage: Bacteria > Bacillota_I > Bacilli_A > Erysipelotrichales > Erysipelotrichaceae > UBA2227. The sequence goes on along the minus strand of JANJWY010000098.1, from coordinate 2,613 downwards.
GCGCGTATTTCGCTGAGCCAATGCCATTGCCTCAATTAAACTCACGTTACCACTAAAATACTCTTTAAACTCCTTATATCCGATAGCCGCCATGGCCGGGTGTTCCCAACCGGCAATCTCAACGGCGTGTTTGATTTCCTCAAGTAACCCATCTTTCATCATTTCTTCGATGCGATCATTTAAGCGATGATATAAAACTTCTCTTGGCATTGAACAGGACAAAATCAACGCATCATAAATAAGATCATGAGACTGCTCATTTATTAGCTCCGTTTTGCTCTTCTGATTCAACTTGGCTATGGACAGTGCGCGAATTACGCGCTTACGATTGTTTTTATGAATAAGATCGGCCTGGTCGGGATCAACTTCATACAGATGTTGATGCAACTCTTCATTACTCATACCATCCATCCAAGTCAAATCGATGTCTTCCTCATCCAAGAAGACATAGTCATACAACAATGCCCGAATGTATAGTCCGGTACCTCCGACAATGATCGGCAGTTTGCCTCGTTCAATGATTTCATCAATCTTACTTCTGCCATACTTCTGAAAATCGCGCACATTGAACGTATCATTTAGTGTTAAGATATCGATTCCATGATGAACGATACCATTCATTTCATACGGTTTGATTTTTGCGCTGCCGATCGTCAGTTCTTTATATACGGCCACCGAATCCCCGCTGATGATCTCACCATTGAAAAGTTTAGCCAGTTTCACACCGAACGCACTTTTACCGACTCCGGTCACTCCGGCTACGACCAACACCTTATTCATCGGTTAAACTCCTTCAATAATCGCTGTGCATCAATTAACACAAACGTGGGGCGTCCATGGGGACAATGATACGGTTGTTGACATTTTCCTAAACCTTCGATGATCGTTTGCATCTGATCGACACTTAGATTCTGATTAAATCGAACCGAACTGTGACATGCCAGCGAGGCGATGGCTGCCTTGCGCAACGATTCCTCATCTTGCCAAACATCATTTTCAAACGATTCAAATAAATCCTCAATAGCCGCTTGAGCATCAATCTCACTCATCCAAACCGGCAATTGACGGACGATAAACTGCGAATCCGAGAATAACTCCACTTCAATTTTTACTGTTGATAACATTGTTGCCAATTCGTCAAACCGAATCAATGATTTCCTGCGTCCTTCAATGATGACTGGAAGCAGAAGCGGTTGCATGCTTTGATCTCCATGCAACAATTGCTTCTGAAAATATTCATATCGGATCCGCTCCATCGCCGCATGCTGATCCAAAATATACAAACCGGCTTCACCTTGCGCCAAAATGTATTTTTGATGCAGTTGTGCCAAGGCAGACATTTCTATGAAAATGTTGGATTGAGAATGAACGGAAGGCAAAGGTAAATCTGTTTCTGATGATAGTGATTCATTCGTTTGATAATCCGCCTTTCCCTCATAAGTCATACTCACCGGCTTTACATCCGGAGTCGGGAAAAAAGAAATGATCTCTGTAGTCACCGGACGAAAGACTTGCTGTCGAACTGTCGCTACATTCATATGTTCTTTTAGTAATTCTTCCATAGTTTCACTGATAAACAACTCGGCTTGCTGTTCTTTAGACAGACGGATCTCCCATTTCGACGGATGAACATTCACATCCACCAATTGATGATCCATATTGAGATTCAAAATAACGATCGGATAACGATCCTCTGGCAGATAATATTTAAATGCCTGCATGATCGCCCGTTGAAGCCGAATCGAACGAATCAACCGCCGATTCGCAAAGAGGATCATGTCATTGCGCGAAGAACGGGAAACATGAGGCAATACAATAGCCCCTGAAACAGAGAAATCATAACTTTGCTTAGAGAATTCGACCACATTGCGAGCAATATCGCTGCCATACTTGCGGTAAATCACTTCTTTAAGCGAACCGCTGCCATTGGTCATGACCACGGTTTTTTGATCACATATCAAAACAAATGCGACATCCGGATAGCATAACGAAAACTTCTCGATAACATCAACGATCATCGCTGTCTCATACTGAACACTTTTCATATGTTTCAATCGTGCCGGAGTCTTTAGAAACAACCCCTCTACTGTAATATGTGTACCTATCGGACATGCATAAGGTACCACACTGATCAACTTGCCAAAATGAATTTCGACCCGGGTAGCGGCCTCACCATTATTCGTCAAACATATGACGCGGGAAACCGAAGCAATCGAAGGCAATGCTTCTCCCCGAAAACCCAGCGTCGAAATCGACCATAAATCCTGCGATTCTTTTATTTTACTGGTTGAGTGTCTGTCAAATGCGCGACTGGCATCCTGCGGATCCATTCCAACACCATTATCACTGACAACGATCGAACCCAACCCGCCTTCAGTAACAGAAATTTCAATTCTTGTTGCCTTAGCATCAATGGCATTTTCTACCAATTCTTTCACTACACCCATCGGCCGTTCAACAACTTCACCAGCCGCAATCATATTGGTCAGATGATCATCCAGTTTGTATATGATTACCATTACTTCACCCCTTTCGACTTCTCTTTGAGTTCATCAAGCAATGTCAATGCTTGAAGAGGAGTGATCGTATCGATGGATATGGCATCCAAGATTC
>JANJWY010000066.1 GCA_024709285.1 Erysipelotrichaceae bacterium | reverse complement strand
TTGCTGAGATTCAGCTTTGGCATATTCTTCTCAAAAGAAAATGTTTCATAAGTAAAGGGATCATAGCTTTTAATATGAAACCATTCCTTATACTCGGACAGTTCCTTATGTTTCTTTACATCATCCCACTGAGGGAAATCTGCGCCGGAATGATTGAATACAGCATCGAGCATGACTTTGATATTGAGTTGATGAGCCCTGTTAACCAACTCAATCAGGTCGGCCTCAGTTCCGAAGGAGGCATCGATAGCAAAATAATTCCTGGTATCATACTTATGTGTCGTCTTTGATTCGAAGATGGGCGTCAAATAAATGCCGCTGATACCCAAATCAGACAGGTAGGGGAGTTTCTCGATGATTCCCGCAATGTCACCGCCATAGTTTTCTTTGTTGGTTACAGGTCCTCTGTGCCATGGCAGTGACCCCATGGGATCATTGGTTTTATCTCCATTACAAAAGCGTTCCGGAAATATCTGATACCAAATCGTATCTTTTACCCATGAGGGTGCATTGAACTGTTGCCCTTGATGAAGATAGGGTAAAAAGAAGTTGTTCCATAATCCGACTTCTTCATTGATCGGCGTAAACCCGTCTTCTCCAAACTGAAGGGTTTCATCTTCGCTTTGAATGATGAAGTGATATTTCAAACGTTTATTCTCAGGAGTCAACCCTGTTTTCCATATGAAGTTATTTTCTGTAATGTATGAAAGTTCCATTGTTTGCGTTGTGTTTTTCCAACGCCAGCCCATTGGAGTCAGTTCACCCAAATGAGGATCGCCAAAAACAATATCGACACGTAAAATATCTTTTCCGCTGCTCAGTCGGATTTCTACTTCATTGGCACTGACAACGGCTTGCCACTGATCATGACTTTGATGGAAAATTGCGGATTTATTCATTTTTATCACCTGTTCACATTTTGAGTTATAAGCCTGATTTTGTCAAATGGTTATCTGTTTTGTAAAAATGTAAACGCTCTCAATTTAGTTGAAATTTACTATTAATACATGCATAATAAGGATGGGAGGATTTCACATGAAGAAGAAAAAATCATTGTTCGAAAGGATAAAGAATGTTTTCTCTGACATAAAGCAAAATCCGGATCCGCTAAAGTCAGCCATCATGTCTTTTTTTATTATGGGATTGGGGCAACTCCGTAATAAACAGAAGTCGAAGGCCGCTGTATTCTTTGGTGTGCTCCTGGTTTTTCTTTTGGCTGAATTATTAACAGGAAGTTATCAGTTTGCATTGGACGAAATATCACGATTCCCAGCCGATCCGGGAACGCCGATATATTTTTTCCGTGATTATGGCGGTATGATTTCGAAAGGTTTGTGGGGGTTATTTACCCTAGGTAAAGTTCCCGGTCAAATCTTTTATCGCGGTCAGTTTGTAGAGACTTTCAATAAAACCATTCCTTGGCTGACAGCTGATAACTCTGTAACACTTTTGGGAACAGGGTTGATTGCGCTGATATTATCCGGAATATTCCTTTCTTTCTGGACCATGAATGTCAGAGATGCCTATATCAGCCGGAAAGCTCATTTGCGAGGCGAGAAAATTGAGACAGGATTGGTGTATGTACGGCGTTTGTGGAGCGATATGTTCCCATATATCGTATTAATTCCGGCACTGATCATGATTCTGTTCTTTACGTTGATTCCCTTTTTATTCTCATTCTTATTGGCATTCACCAACTATACTTACCGGATCCCGATTCCCAATCAGTTGATTAAGTGGGTTGGATTTGATACATTCAAACTCATCGTGGCGGATGCGGGCTGGTTTAAAATATTCTCACAAGTTCTTGGATGGACGTTTGTCTATGCCATCATGGCATCCGCAACGTGTTACATTTTAGGAATGATTCAAGCCATCATCATCGAGTCGCGTTATGTCAAAGTGAAGAAGCTTTGGCGTACGATATTGATCATTCCGTGGGCAGTCCCGGCAATGATTTCTTTGATGGTGTTCAGAAATGTTTTTGAAACTCAAGGGCTGGCCAATCAGCTGCTCTACATGTCCGGCACTATGGACAGTGTTTCTGCTTTCTTGTATGGCATTGGCTTGCAGGGGGCACTGGACAGTCCGATTTACTGGTTCTCGGCGGTATATAATGGAAATCTGGCGAAGGTTGTGGTCATCTTGGTTAACTTGTGGTTAGGTGCACCGTACTTTATGATGTTGATTACCGGTGTTTTGACTACCCTGCCCAAAGATCTGTATGAAGCAGCATCGATTGACGGGGCTACCAAGTGGCAGAGCTTCCAAAATATCACATTACCATTGATATTGAAAGCGACAGTTCCGGCCATTGTCATGACCTTTACGTTTAACTTCAATAACTTCGGTGCGATCTTCTTCTTGACCGGCGGCGGTCCGCGGTGGGATGATGCTTTGATTCCAACGTCCATGAAGCTTTCGGGAGGTATTCCCGGTCAGACCGACATCTTGATTTCATGGATTTATAACCTGTCATTTGCCAATAACGCTCAGCTGTACAATGTTGCGGCTGTATATTCCATATTGATATTCGCTTTCGTCGGTTTCATTTCGGTATATAATCTGTCACGCTCTAAAGGCTTATGGGAGGAGGATTAATATGCAACGCAAATTTATCGATTACGTTCTCGGATTTTTGGCTTATGCCTGGTTATTGATAGCCTGTGTTGTTGTTTTGGTACCTATCCTTTGGATGATTTCGGCGGCCTTTACCTCCGGACGTCTGTTGACATCCGTGCCATTGATCCCGGATCCGACAAAATTTACATTGGAGCATTATCAGTTTATCTTTGAATATAAATCCAATGCTGCTCAGGTGTTGGCGGACTTCCCCGGTGCGTTTCTGCGTACAGCACAAATTGCCATTATCAATACGGTTGGGGTAGCCTTTCTTTCCACGTTGACGGGGTATGCATTTGCCCGCTTGCGTTTTAAAGGTAAAAAGCAGATGTTACTGACTATGATGGTCCTGCAAATGTTCCCTTCGTTTATGGGAATGGTTGCGTTGTTCTTATTATTCAGAACCTTCGG
>JANJWY010000019.1 GCA_024709285.1 Erysipelotrichaceae bacterium | reverse complement strand
AGTTAGGAAATGCTAAAGACAACGATTCGATGTCTGTATTGGTGATATAACTACCTTGTTGATAGAAACCCATCTCTGTATCGGTCATTCTAAATGTATTTACACCTAAACTATCCATCGATTCAATGATGGCTTGTTCTTCTTTAAACACAGTTGCTGATTGTGATATTCCTAATAAGGTCATTGAGGTTACCATAATCAACATCATTAAAACAATCTTTATCCACGGTTGATGAAAATGTTTGGTTCCAATCATCATCGCTTGTCTAACTTTTAATTGGCTTTTTCTTAGTTTGACTGATTCATTCGAATCCATATCTGTTTGTTTTACCTGTGAAACAATTTTTCCATCAATCATCTCAATAACTTGATCTGCATATTTTTTACTATCCAAATCATGTGTAGCAACGATCACCAGCATCTCTTTAGATAAGTCTTTTAATATGTCAAAGATGGTTTTACCAGTTTCGCTATCTAACGCACCTGTAGGTTCATCAGCGACTAAAATTCTCGGTCTTTTTAGAATCGCTCTAGCAATCGCGACACGTTGTCGCTGACCACCAGATAACTGATAAGGGTATTTATTCATCTGTTCTTCGATACCTAAGGATTTAAGCGTACTTTGGATATCTTCTAGACTGTGTTTTCCGTTCATCCATTCGACCAATAATAGATTATCTTTGACAGTCATACTTTCGATGAGATTATATTCCTGAAATACGATACTCACATATTGATTTCTAAAATCTGTAAGTGCTTGATTTGAAAGCTGTCCGATATCTGTACCATTGAAATAGTACTTACCGCTTGATGGTTGATCAATGCCTGACAGAATATTTAATAATGTTGTTTTACCTGACCCTGATTTACCTGTGATAAAAACCATTTGGCGGTCCAGGATGGTTATGTTAACATCTTGAATCGCGTAAAGTGGTTTTTGTTCGATTTTATATTGTTTTTCGATGTTGAATAGTTGGATCATGTTATCCTCATATCTACCCTACTATACCAAATGATAATGATATCTAGTCACTAAATTTTGTATTTACGGATGATCTCAATCGGCTTCATAAAGCTCATTTTTAGAATTGGATGTAATATTCCCAATATCATTACTGTCATTAACAAAATGAATGAACTCATATATAGTCCTCCAGTGCTTTTTAGATAAGCAAACGGAAGATTGAACGATGTCTTAATATATAAATTCATCCAATGAATCAGTATTTCTATGGGTATAATACTTACGACAGTAACAACCAATGAAAATACAATATTTTCACTGACAAATATCCACAGTATTTGAGCCGTTCGAATGCCTAATGCTTTCAAAATGCCGATATTTTTCATATGTTTATGGATATTTTGAGTCATGAAAATATACGAGATGAGTGCTAATAACCCCATAAGGGTATAAGTCATCCACTGTGCAATTTTAACAATTTCAGTAGACGCTTCTTGATAACTATCAACGATGTACGTTGCGTTATTCTCGATAATGAGGTTTGATTGTTTAGTATATTTTAATAATGGTTTTAAATCGGTTAACTCACCCATAACGATGATGCTTGGTTCATCATTAAAATGATTAGTGATTAGTGTTTGATATAAAGCGTTTGATACAATCATACCTTGTGTACTCACGCCAACTATTTTCAGTTCAAGTAATTTTTGGTTATTGGCATCTTTAAGAACTAAATTTTGATGGTAATCATCTAAAGCATTCATGTAAAAGTCTGTTTGGTCTAGGTAATTGAAATAATTCCATGTAAAACCTGGTTCAAACTCATTTTCAAGATGATTTTGGATATAATGTGCATAATCTTCATGGGTTGATGATTCACCATATAATTCTTTAAATTGAGTTTCTATCCCATTGAAGTTATTAAGTGCGTGTTGTTCTACACGGTTTTGAATACTCACGAAATCGCCTGAATAAAGTTTTCCTGTGACATTATACAACATCAGCGTACTAATAATTACTTCGTCATTTGTAAGTGTATCGGATAAATCATCTCTATAAATTGAAAGTTCATCATCAAATTCTCCATTTTGATAATTAATTAGTGTTGATGTGTACTGATCTAATCTTTTAAAAAATGTTTCATTTTGAAATTGGTATTCGATACGGTAATAATTTGTCAAATCTGCACCTAATAAATCGTTAAATACTGTTTTTCCACTGGATTTCCACGTGTTAAATAACGATTCATGGACAAACAAATAGTTATGAAGTCCACTTTCAATTGCTAAGATTTGTTCATTAAAGTTGGTATTTTGATGAATGTCAGTATAAATATTTGGAAGTTTAGTGTCAATAATACCAACAATTTGATATGGAATTCCGTTAATCATGAATGATTTGCCTAACATTTGGTTAGGACTTGAAATGGTGATAACTTGGTTATTTTCTTCATAACCTAATTGTTCAAATAGTCTATATAGATAGGTTGAAATGACAATTTCATCCACTTCATTCGGTAATGATCCAATCAAATCAAATTGATGATTTGTTAGAAGTTGATGACTAATGGGCTGGAAATACTTAGGTGTCGGTAATGTATTGTTTGGCAAATAATGACTGATATTAAAATTACGAATCGGATACCCAGAAAAAAATGTGAGTTGGGGAAATGCTAAAGACAACGATTCGATGTCTGTATTGGTGATATAACTACCTTGTTGATAGAAACCCATCTCTGTATCGGTCATTCTAAATGTATTTACACCTAAACTATCCATCGATTC
>JANJWY010000017.1 GCA_024709285.1 Erysipelotrichaceae bacterium | reverse complement strand
TCAAAGCTGACAGCAATGCGATGACCCCCAACAGTACCATGCCAAAATCACTAAATATCGATATTTTAACCGGAGTAAGAACATATTGGGAAGCATGTGCCAAATCTAATTCAACAAATCCTTCATTTACGATGAATTCCTTCGATTTATCTTCCAGTTTTCCTGATTCTTCATTGTAGTAATACAAATACAAGATACTGCCATCTTTATATTTAGATGAAACATTTACCCGCAAAATCAAACCCTCTGGAATTGTTCCTGAATGAGCCAGATTCAATAATACGGATTCTCTATAATTCAAGAGTTTACGGATCTGATCATACTGCTCCGAATCAAAACGGACATCAAACTCTACAAGTTCATTCGTCTTTATTTGAGTGCCCGTAAAAGTCCACATATACAACGTTTCATTGAGATCATTTCGCACGCTGAACATATACTTCTTATTGGTATTGACCAGCTGATTCCAAATCTCAGCAGACATGCTCTTCGGATCCTTTGATGTAATCTCAATATTTTCAGCAACGATTCTTGGCAAAAGTGCAATAATGCGATCAATAGCAACGACCGGATTGTCTCCCTGTCGATTCACGACAAGTTTATAAATCCGTTCCTCTGCACTCTCACTGTAAACCTTGACCAGAACTTCATTGGGACCGATGATAAGTTCACTGTGATTACTGATTGTAAATGTAGCCTTTGGATCATTCAATTCAACGATCAGGTCAATCGATTCGATCCAGTTTTCAACGTCAATGGAATATTCAAGAGTCTCAGGATTAAATTCAAAAGGATAATCGGTAATAGTCAATGACTTAAGTTTATTATCCCTGGACAAATCACCGGCAATCCCGGCTGCATCCCGACGGACAACATTAACCGTGTAGGTCTTTTTTGCGGTATTTTCAGCAGTGACAACAATGTTGATTAGATTACTGTATATCTTCAGGGTTTTCGTACCTGTACCCGTTACACTGGCTTTATCATCAGCAGCCAACGCTGCCACATTTACCGAAGTAACTATATTATCCACAATCAGCGTATACGTCAGTCTTTCCTTATCAAATATAAGCTCATAACCTTCAATCGTCAGAGATTTAAGATCGTTGTTTGTACTTCGATAATCATTTTTCGTAACTGTTATAGAATATGTCTTTTTTGCTCCGCTTTCAGCAGTTACGACGATATTAAATGTATTTACACCAAATGCCAAGGTTTTCTTACCTGTTCCCGATACCGTTGCCTTACTGTCCTGTGTGGTTGCTGCAATCGTGATCGACTCAGCATCGGTATTTGCCAAAGTATAGGTAGTATCGGAAGAAGAAAATCCAGCTACTGATGTACCGTTAACACTTAAAGAAGCCAAGTTATTGTTTGTTGATTTAGGTGCGGTCGCGGTAATCGTACGGCTACTTGAAGTTCCATAGATTCGTTCAGATCCAGTTGAATTTGCACCTACGATTTCTATAAACTCCACTTTTGTTGAAGTACCCGCTTTGAAGTTCGATGTTGGCTTAAATGTAACTTTAATTATCTGCTTCGTGCCAGAAATGGTTGAGTTTGTATTAAATGCACCAGTTGTTTTGTTGAACTGTAATATTACAATTGATGGAGTGACTTGTTCAAACTTATCAACTGTAAGTATGTTCGAGTCAAATTTTATCCTTGCTGTAAACCCTGCTAAAGTTTCCGAAGGTGTTATTGCAAAAGTCAAAACTACGTTAGTTCCTACAACGACAGAGTTGCTCCCTGTTATCGATGAGCTGATTGTCGCCGCCTTCACACCTAACGGATATAGTAGTGTAAGTATAAGTACACTTACAAATAAAAGTATCTTTTTCATGTTGTTTACTCCAACTCAGCCAAAATACGGCTAATTTTAACTAAATCTAGAATGTCAACGAAACCATCACTATTTACATCAGCTGCCAATAATGTTTTTCCATCTAAAATTTGCAACTCAGCTAAATGACGACTCATTATTACCAAATCCAAAATATCAACCAATAAATCATCATTAACATCACCTTTAGTAATTATTATTTCAACATCAACAACTACTAAGAAAAGTTCATTATTTGAGTTTTTCTCAATGTGATAACTTCGACCTAAATGGTTTGACAACGATGGTAATACATTTTCAAAAACAACAGATTTCTCAAAACTCAATGGTTGAGTCAACGTATTAATATCAGCTTTAATTGTAAGTTTATATTTGCCGGCACTTAGTACTTTTGCATCAAAATCTGCATTAAAAGTTGCCCCAGAGTAGACTAATTTGTTAAATCCCAAGCTATTTAAGTCTGGATTCAATTGGCCAGGAAGTAAATCATATTTCAATGCAGTTCCGACTTCAGGTGTCAGAATGATTTCATAAGATGAGTTTTGCGTATGTGGTACTGAAACGCCAGGTTTGATTCCATAACCGGAAAATGTCAATTTACCTTCATTTAGTTCAAGATTCTCAACTTTTACAATTGGATCTTTTTTAAACTCCTCGGCATCATACACCATCGGGATTTTACTGATACCATTGCCAGAATAAATCATCTGGATGTCATTGGCAGGAAGAAAACCAATACTCTTAAACCATTCATACGGAGTGACTTCACCAAGAGTTGTATTATACATAACGACAGCATCTGACAAAGTTATCGGCTGTGTCGACATGATCGAAACCCAGTCGCCATTGCCTGTCTGTGTTAATGAGTTGATCAATACGGAACGCTGAACTCTTTTTGCAGGTATAGTAAACATTGTAGAAGAGTTAGCGTCTGCACTCTTCTTCACAGCCAGATCACCGGACTCCGGCATTAAGCCAATAGCATAATAATTAAAATCCGGAAATCCGTAATAACGATCGATCCGATAGGCCCAACCGGCTATTTTATTGCCCCAATAGGGATCTGATGCATACTTTGTATTAAATCCGTTATTCTTATTTCCCAAAATGGAGCCAAAGAAACGAAAGTTCTCTACACTCATATATCCTCTCAGATTTCGTCCCATATGTTCCGCCACACTTAATGCAACACTTTCAAACATATAAGCATCACTTGGATTACTGTCGACAGCACCCCAGCCAAAAATGTTATTCTTTTCGATGGATAAACGACTGGTTCCTCGACCGCTTTCATGCAGACCCATGGCATAAACCAAAAGTGCATTCGCACCATAGGCCAACTGACCATCCACAAAGGCTTTACCTTCGCCATACATCGCACTTGCATCCGGTTCTCCATAATAAGTCGCCTTTTTAGTAAAACCTAAAGCAATCAAATAATCATCAAACTGCTTTGCGGAAATATTGGAACTTGAACGAAATGGAAGATATTGATAATAGTTGTAGTACTTCCCAGGAGTTTGACCATTGAGAACAGGCACAGTCATGGCTTTATCATGGAAAAAATTTATGGAATCCCAACTGTAATAAGTGCCATTGGGCATCCATTCTGGTGCTTGACCATATACGTAAACACCTAACGAAGAACCACTGAAAAATGAGAAAGTCTCATGATAAATCTCTCTTACTCCATAAGTAGAACTTGTTGATATGCGATACTCATTTATTCGAGGACGGATCTGATAGACCGACAAAGAACCGGTAAACGAATTTCCACCCAATGTTATCAGCCAATCTCTTTCAATATAAATCATGGGAATAATATCAATCTGATTGAGATGTGCAAATCCGACAAATCCCGAAATCTGAACTTGAACAGCTCCGGTGCCCGTAGTAACATCATAACTCATCGTATCCATGTAAGCCATGTCACGATAGGCATTCATATACGTTGAATCACCGGTATGATTCTGGTTTTTATAAATATACATAATCGCAGCATTCGCAGTTCCGTCATTGCGCCGCTGCGGATACGAAGCAGCAATCGCCCGTGATGCCGCGATGATTTTTTCCGGACTCTTGGAAGATATATGTGTGATGATCAGATCAGGATATTCAACCTTTAATGTATTCATGGATGCTTTCGAACTTTCAAAGGTGTCCATACATGCCAATACAGTCTTCGTCTGATCTTGATTCAAAGAAATCACAGAGAACTGAGATTCCGAGCATATTAAATCATCTCCGGCATTAACCGGAGCGCTATAAATCAGTGATGTGATCAGAGCCAGAATCAACATGACTCCACTGTAATTTAAACGAATCTTCATAGCACCTCTTCAATTACTCGATAATCGTTATTTCAATCCATTCATCGCTTCCTTCAAATCTAACTTCAAAAATCGTATTCTGATCCAACAAAGACAATTCAGTGGAGTATACATCAAAAATCAAATAACCTTCAACAGTATTGACAATCGATAAACTGACGATATTATTGAATCCCTCTACTGAGAAATCTTTCGTCATGCTCAGTGCCGTCTGACCACTTGTTATGATCCGATAACGTCCCTGAGAAATGACCAATACATTCTCATTCAACGGGGTAACAGAAATCTTAACTGCATATATTTTTGCAGTTGATGGAAAAGTCACTTCCTCACTTGTGCCATCACTAAATGTACGCAACACCGGAAATGATGTCAGATCTTCCAATCCCAATACTTTGAGTTTGTATGTGTCATTATCGGTAACTACTCCCGGCTCTTCCACATATCCCAGCATTTCCTTAACACCCTGCGCAAACGTCAAATCAATATCCAGACTGATCGTTGACTTAAACTTTGTAGTCAACGTTATTTTTTCGGCATCCGGATTCTTCACAGGTATGAAAACATTAACCGTAAACGTCTGTTTATTTTTAGGTAATTCAAACTCAACCATCTGATAACTCAGAAACAATCCCTTTGAAAGCAGTTCATCCTGATAAACTTGGGTTTGAGCCAGTGACAACTGCTCTGAAGTCACGAGTTGGTCGATGCCGAAGTCCATAGCTGAATCACTGGCAAATGTGATACGAGCGATTACAAACGGAAAACTGATTTCATCAAGTTTATATACCGTATAGCCCTCAAAGGAAGCTGTAATCACGGGATCTTTGGGGTCAATGATGGGATCATCATCCGGATCTTCATCCTGATTTAAAAGTGTATAAACACCAAAACTCAAACCGGCAAAAAGTAAGATCACCAGTGTCCAAATCAGAACATAAAGAAATCCGTTACGCCTCATGATCCATCACCACCGCGTTTATTTTAGCACACATCGGCTCTGCTTTC
>JANJWY010000253.1 GCA_024709285.1 Erysipelotrichaceae bacterium | reverse complement strand
GTCAAATGCTTGTAGGATGCTTTGATTCTGTGACTTTGACAAAACAGGCGCAGCTCATCTTCCTTCGGTTTTCCGAAAACTTCTACGGCACATTTCCCTAATACGATATTTGGACGTTCTCCACCGTGCAAACGCTTGATGACCGTGTTTTTCTGTCCTTTCAGTTTGACAACCAGAATACCCTTTTCTCCGTAAATGACCGGAAAGTATGCATCCGGAACAAAGCCCATATCCGGTAATGGGGCATGTTCGATATAATGTTTCATGCAGCGCATACCGGTTTCTTCGTCACACCCTACGATGAGCATGATTTTCTTTTTTAACTCTACACCCAAATCTTTCATCATTTTCATGGCATAGTATGCGGCAATAGTCGGGCCTTTGTCATCCCCGCTGCCACGGCCGAATATATACCCGTCTTTGATTTCTCCGCCAAAAGGATCAACGCTCCATCCTTCTCCAATCGGAACGATGTCCAAATGTCCAAGCATGCCAATGCTTGAAGATTGCTCTCCCAAACTGATAAGTCCGGCATACCCATCAACATCCAATGTATCGAATCCGTCCGATTTTCCTTTTTCTAACATCCAATCCAACGCTCTGCGGATTTCCGGTCCAAAAGGAGCATTTTCTGTTGCCTTCGCTTCATCGCTTAATGACGGTATGGCTAAAAGTGCTTGTAAGTCTTTGATCATCTGATCTTGATAATTTCTGGCAAGTTCTAAAAAATCCATGGTTGAACCTCTCTTTACATTTAGTATTTTATCACAATGCACTCGGGGTTACTATGCTATAGTCCATCAAAAAATGGTTATTGTACCCAAGAAATCTGAATCAATTATAGGTAAACAATCGTTCACTTTTAAGCCAATGGTACAATCTGAACATCAAATATAAAAAAAGGACTGATTGCTCAATCCTTTAACTGTTATTCTCTGGGTTTTCTTTTGTTTCTGTCAAACGTGCCTTGTGTACGCGGGCGGTCCGGTTTTTCAACATAACCTTCCGGCTTAGGCAATAAGGCTTTTCTCGAAACATTGACTCTTCCCTTTTCATCGATTTCTGTAACGATGACTTTAACGACATCGCCCAGTTTCAAGACATCCGAGGTATTTTCAACACGTTCATGAGAAATCTTGGAAACATGCAATAAACCATCGGTGCCCGGGAACAATTCGACGAATGCACCAAAGCTTTCGACACGCACGACTTTTCCTTCATAGATTTCACCGACCTTAGCTACCCGAACGATCGTTTCGATCATATCGGCAGCCTTACGGATCGCTGCGATATCCTGATGGTAAATCACCACGCGGCCATCATCTTCAATATCAATTTTGACATTATCGCAATCAGCGATGATCTGATTAATGATCTTACCGCCGGCACCGATGACATCGCGGATTTTATCCGTAGGAATTTTCATCATATGAATCTTCGGTGCATACTTACCGACTTCTTTGCGAGGTTCAGAAATGACAGCCATCATGTTATCCATGATTTGAACTCGCCCGATCTTCGCCTGCGCCAATGCTTCACGCAAGATTTCGGTTGTCAGACCTTCGATTTTGATATCCATTTGCAAGGCAGTAATACCATCCTTGGTACCGGCAACTTTAAAGTCCATATCTCCGAAATGGTCTTCCATCCCCTGGATGTCTGTCAAGACGGTATAATAATCGCCATAAGTGACCAAACCCATCGCAATTCCGGCAACCGGAGCTTTGATCGGTACACCTGCGGCCATCAGCGCCATGGTTCCGGCACAAATGGACGCTTGTGAAGATGAACCATTGGATTCCAACGTTTCCGCAACCAATCGAATGGCATACGGGAATTCTTCTTCCGTAGGCAATACTTGTGCCAACGCGCGTTCACCTAAAGCACCATGTCCGATCTCACGACGTCCCGGAGACCCCATACGTCCGGTTTCACCGACTGAAAACGGCGGGAAGTTATAATGATGCATAAACCGTTTTGATTCAATATCGGTCATATCATCGATGATCTGAGTATCACCCATGGCTCCCAGTGTACATACAGAGAGAACCTGCGTTTCACCGCGGGTAAACAATGCACTGCCATGAACTCTTGAAAGCAAATCGATTTGAGAGTTCAACGGACGCAGTTCGTCAATGCCACGGCCATCCGGACGGATCTTCTCAACCGAGATCAACCGGCGGATTTCATCGGATACGATATCATGACAAATCTGTTTGACTTGCTTAATGGTTTTTTCCTTGACTTTGTCATTGGCATAATCCAAACCTTCATAATATGTGACCATTTCGGCTTCGATATCATCGATAGCCCCGTAACGTACCAGTTTTTCTTTAATGCGGACAGCATCTTCCAAACGGCTTTGGCATAATCCGCGAACTTGCTCATTCAACTGCGGATCAATACCGTACAGAGCGATTTCACGTTTCGGCTTGCCTACCTTGGCAGCAATTTCTTCCTGAAATTCACAAAGACGCTTGATGAACTCATGTCCAAACAACATGGCTTCCAACATATCTTCTTCACTGACTTCTTTGGCTCCGGCTTCGACCATGTTGATCGCCTTTTTGGTTCCGGCAACCGTAAGATTGATATCCGAAACTTCCAATTCGGCAACTGTCGGATTGATGATCAGTTCGCCATTGACACGCCCGACGATAACACCTGCGATCGGTCCGTTAAACGGAATATCGGAAATGCAAATCGACAAGGATGCCCCAAACATAGCAGCCATATCGGCTGAACAGTCGTTGTCTGCCGAAAGTACGGTATTGACGACTTGAACTTCATTACGGAAACCATCCGCAAACAACGGGCGGATCGGACGGTCGATCAAACGTGCTGTCAATGTCGCATGCTCGCTCGGTCTTCCTTCACGACGCAAGAATCCTCCCGGAATCTTACCCACTGAATACAGCTTCTCTTCAAATGTGACCGTCAACGGAAAGAAATCCAAATCTTTGGCGTTCTTACTTGCCGTCGCGGCTGATAATACTGCAGTTTCTTCATAACGAATCAATGCTGATCCGCCGGCTTGCTTGGCTAACTCACCGGTTTCCACCACTAGACTTCTTCCTGCGAAGTCTAAACTAAATACTTCTTTTGCCATATTTTCACCTCTTTTAACTAATTGATTGTATCATAAAAAAGGGGTTGATAACACCCCAATTTTCATTTCGGACACTTTAGAAACTGCTTTTCGACAAAGGGCGAGAAAAATAATCGCAATAAACTGCCATAGCGCAGTTTAAACGTAAGAACATCCCCCACACGCAGAGTACTTTCTCTTGATAGTTCACACAATAGATGATCACTGCTCGCTCCGATGATAGAGACATGCGGATCAATGGGAACCATGTTGAGATCGGTATCCAATAGGCCGATGGCACTGATTGCTACCCGTCTCAACCCCTTATCCTCAAAATGAGTTTTATTGCCAAAGGCATCAAAACCCGTTTCGCCCAGGGGCATCGATGGTTTTGTTTTAATCTCGATGATTTGGGTGTGCAGCAAAACGACATCATCAAAAGTGTTTTCCAAACGAGACTGATAAGCCGTTTCGACTCCCAGAAAAAAGGATTCACCCAAGCGTAACTGATTGATGGGCAACTCGATTCCGCGCTGTAACAAATGCAAGGTAGAAGAATTGCCACCGGAAACTATGGTACACTCCGGCACGATTTGCATGACTCGCTGTTGCATGTCTTTTAACTTCTGCAATATGGACAACGTCGGTATCAACCCGCCAAAACAAGTGAAATTCGCACCCAGACCGATCAGACGGATATGACGGAAATGTTTGACCATCTCCGCGAGCAAATACAATTGTTCGATGTTATGAATTCCCTCACGCAAATCGCCCATATCGACCATCAATATAATATCGTGTATTTTCCCCTTGGCACGGGCCGCTACTTCCAAAGCGATGATCGTATCCCACTCGCTGTTGAGCGAAACATCACATCCCATCACAATAGCCTCCGCTTCCGATTTCATCGGCAGACGC
>JANJWY010000251.1 GCA_024709285.1 Erysipelotrichaceae bacterium | reverse complement strand
GATTCGGTCAAGTCCATATTAAACAATGCCATATCCCGACGGATAACCTCTGGAGTATTTTCCAGTTTCTCATTCACCAACAGGCGTGACAATCGGTACACATCATTTTTGTGCTTTTTTATGTCATTGCTTTTTATCATTTCGCCGTTTTCTTTGCGTGATTTTAAATCGAGATAAGCTCTGACTTTAAGCGGAATAATAACCCGATGGTCTGCCAGCATTATTCCATCAATCTCTGTCTTGAGATTAACCAAAAAATCATAGTAATCTTGATTCAATATAATTGCGGATAAACTTATGATTTCTTCTTCAAGTGCCATCGGTAAAACATCAAAGTCTTCTAAATCACTGAACAATTCAGGCAAAGCCGAAAGTATTTCGATCATGTATGGAAACCCGGATTCTTCCGGTTTTTCGAATCGATAGAAACAGGGATCTCCATTCGCTTTCTTGGCAATTTTGTAGTTTCCTTTTTTAAGATAAGACCAAAAATGAGTCACAAATTCACTGTTTATTGTTTCAACACACAAGACTATGTCCAAATCTTTTGTAGCTCTAAAATCAAAGCCAGCTTCGTTCAACAGAATCTGACATGCACTTCCTCCTATTAAAACATAGCTGTCTTTGTAATCCTTGAAATAATCTTTAAACCCGTCAATCTCATTTTTACCAAGTTTTTTTGTCATTATTTATCTTGACCCCAACGGTATGTCTTCATCAGTTCTTCAATCTCCCCTTGAATTCTCTCATCGGTTTCTTCTTTGAACATTAGAGCAAGTGCCAACGGATGTAATTTCTGTGCTTGATAAGGCATACGATGCTTGAATATGTAGAGGACATAGCTATCGCTTTCCTTAATAGGTGTTTCTTCAATTTTATTTGAGAGAAGTGCATACTGTCGGCTTGTAATCCCAAATTCATCTTGTTTTGGGGCAGTTAACATTGTATATTCTGCCAATGCAGATTCTCCTGCGATTATCATTTTTTCTTTTATTTCATTCTCTAAGGAGTTTGATTGAATATACACCTTTTTTAGTACCGGATCAATAAGATAGTCTTGTGCTCTTCTCCATATTTCTTCTCTATCCAATATAAATTTGTACTTTGAAGACCTTGTTTTATTTTCGCATTCGACAAGCCGTAAGTTCTTCAGTTCAAAATAACCACGCGATACAGTCATTTTCGAAACACTTAATCTTTCTGCCATTTCTTCCATTGATATATTGAAATCTTGCGTAATCAATAATTCTAGAAAAAGAGCTTGAGTCGATGGCAACATTTTCTGTGATGATTTGCTCACACGGATGTCATACCTGCTTTCTCTTCGTTCGCTAAACACTTTACCCAGATTTGGTATATAGATTTGTTTTCCTATTGCGATAAATGAGAGTTCTGAACTGATCAGACGCATGCGCAAGTAGTTGGAAATATTGTCAAAGACCAGGATATAACTGATCTTTATGTCTCGGTTCATCGTTTTTTCAATACTCATTATGTGCTTACTATAAACTTCAACGCTTACATCTTTACTCTTTGAACAATCGATCAAGATAAAAATTAAGTCATTTATCTCAACTTCCATATAATCATATTGTTTACTTAAGTAGATCGGTAGTTTGTTTGTCCATAACTTCTCTTTTAAAACAACTTTACAATGAAAGTTATCTTCCAAATACTGAATTGCACTGTCAAGCACCATATTGCCACCCCTATGTATCATATATATTTTATGTATCATTTGTATTGTTACATTATATTTCTATGTTACATAAATATTATCACACAATACAAAAGATAGCAATAAGAGTACCGGTGAATCATCATTATAAGTTATGCATTACCAGAGAAAAGGGATCAGCCGGTATTTAACCTGCGTGCAGTAAGTACGATATCCGCTTAGTTCTTTTTGAAGCATCGTATCCTCCAGATAGGTTCGCAGGATTATGACGGCGATGATGATCAATGAAACCATTCCGGTAAGAATCGAACCAAAAATCAAGGGGACCGAAATTGCCCATAGTATGATGGAAGTATAGCCGGGGTGGCGTATGATGCGATAAGGACCAGTGGTTATGACGGTTTGATTTCTGTCTTTTTGGATGCGAGCGGTTGATTCAAAGTGCTCATTTTCTAAGATTGGCCAAATCATAAAAATTGCGGAAATGATAAACAGCAGTATTCCAATAATCATTGATACAATATCCAAATAAGTTCCGTTATATCGAACATCCAAACCGGCAACGAGGTAAATCCCATAGAATGCTAATGGTACATATAGAGCTAATAAAACCTTATCCCATGGCGGTGTGTCATCATGTTTCTTCCCTCTTTCACTTAACGTGTTGGGATAACGGCTCTGCATCACTATTAAAGTTATCATGGAAATAAAGAAGTAGAGAGAAAAATAGATCCAACCTTGCAGAGATGAAATTGTTCCGGCAGCCAAAAGAAAACACAACAATCCCAACACTCGTTGAAACATCACTAACAATGAATATTTCATTGCTTGTTCTCTTATGAGATGTTGTGTATCATTTTTCACTATTGCCAGACCTCCAATTATAAACTCTACTAAAATTATACCATTCTGGTTATCATGATTAAACCGTTTATACAAACACAATCAAATCAATCCGAATCAAAATGATTTATTAGAATTTGTATAGTATAATTTTATATAGATATCTAACTGGGGGGCTTATGAAAGAACTAATACAATTCGGGACACTTTTAGCTTTTACTGTTTTTATTTCTTTTATTGTTTATAATTCTATTAAATACTTTAGGGTAGCTTACAAAAAAAACGAGTTTATCGAGAATCGTGTACTTAAGTTTATCATCGCTCTTTTCTTTTCGTTGGTATATGGTTTTGTGGCATTATTTGGCGGGAGCCCAATAGAAACTGATGAGCAATCGCCGATAATTTCTTAAAAAAAGCGAGTTGCCTCGCTTTACTTTAAGAATGTCGTAATAATCAGATAACTGATCGAACTTACAGCCGCCGACAAGGATGTTCCCCATATCAAATCGATGATCGTTATCGTGATCGGCCAATCCCGGATGGTCGCTAAATTGGTCAGATCGTAGGTCGCATAAGTGAAGAATCCAAATAACGCTCCATAGATCAGCGCATATGATAAGGATTGCTTATCTAAGGCTGGTAATAATACGAATATCATTAGTCCGACAATGAAGAGCAGATAAAATGTGAACGCCGCAACCCAATTGACCTGAGGTGCCATTAAATAACCTAAATACTTTGCATACAGATTTTTCGCCACTACACCTAACCAAAACAAATCAATCGCAAAGAATACGACCAAAACGACCAAAAACTGACTTACTAATTTCATGTTCTTTCCCCTTTTCAATGCACCTTGAGAAAAGGTGCTTTCTTATGTAACTTTAATTCCACTTCTTCTATAATGTCTTCTCGAATAATTAAGATGAACCTTTAATATAACC
>JANJWY010000177.1 GCA_024709285.1 Erysipelotrichaceae bacterium | reverse complement strand
GCCCTGCCCCAGCCTGCGAGTTGCTCCACCCCTTTCCGCTCGCGCGAGGCTGCTGCAACGTGTTCGCTTGACTCATCCGTGCACGGGCTGCGCAACACGACCCGTTACATGGCCCGGGTGTGGATAAAACTCAATCGTCTTGCATAGAGTGCAGACATAAAATCAAATAAATGTAAGATCTGAGTTTATGAGAGTCTTGGTGATTTCTTGTTGAAAATCACTTTTATGAATTTGGATACAAACAAAAGTGAATGTATTGTTCGATATTCATTGATACTCAGGTGTGGGATTTATATAATTAATCCAATAAACAATACAATTGCTGGGGGGAACATATGAACAAAGCGATCAAAATCATTCTTGTGATATCAACGCTTTTTTTTGCGTTGTACGGATGCTCAGCCAGTCTGAAGGACGAGCAGATTGAAGAGGATATTCTGCGAAATGCGGTACTGATTCGAAATACTTACACCAATAAAACCTTTGAGGAAGTCGATCGGACAAAGGATGGGGACAGGTTATATGTAACCTATAATATTTCCTTACAATGGGATAAGGCAAGCATGGAAGGAACGGTCAGACTTGAATATCTTTTAAAGGACAACAAGTACATTTTCATTAAGAATGATGTTGAAGTCACAGAGCTGATACCGAAGGTTGATATTGATCTTGATGACATCCAAACAGTAATCAAAGATCGCATAAGATATGGATTGATTGTTGAGACCAAAAAAATCACAGGTGACCTTCCAATAATCAATGTCACCGATACAAATATCAATGTCACCCAGAAAAAAATTGTGGTGACCGAGAAATTTAGTGATGTGACATGGGATTTTCAAGTGGATTATCAGGTTATTGCTACTTTTACGATTGATAATTATTGGGAATATCAGCTTATTGATGCAACTGTGTCAGAAAAAGTTGATTGGAATGGGAATTATCGCATCGTTTTTGATAATCCTGAGAATTTTAGTGATTACGGTGAGCGACAGAATGACTATAAAGTCAATGAAGTTATCAGTCTCTCAATCAGTGGAGAATACGCACTCAAACAGCGATTCACATTTACCAACGATAATGACATGTCCGTTGAAGTTCTTGAAATCAATGATGACTGTCAAAGCACCTTGATCAAAGAGGGAGTGACTTATCAAATCAAACCCATTCACAACAAAGACATTCTCCACAACCAATCCCCAAGAAGACTGAGATTGCCACTCGATGAACGATTACATTTGAATGTCGCATATGATTATTGGATGGATTACTCCAACTTACGTTTTATGGCTGAAAATTCATACGATATGTATGCGACGATGACGAAGTTAAAATGAACATCTAAATCCCGGTTATAAGGATAAATGTTTGTAATCCATACGCGATCTTAGGTACAACTATTTCTGGTTTATTTGTAACTTAAAATGTCAGGCGAAGTAGCAATAGAGGGATGTATCTTAAAATGAGAAGAATCTTAAAAATAGGTGTGCTGATTATAAATGTATTAACATTAATTTTCGTATTTATTTTCTTCCTATTTGGACTCATAGAAAATATATTCGGTGCACTCGGACTTGATAATCTGCTTAAATGGTTAAACATTCCGTTGAACTCTGATTCTGTTTTGCTTTTTAGCATTATAAGTATTGCGATAATGATTATTTCATACATTTTGCTCAAAAAGGTTTGGGAAAATTAAGTTACAAATTTCAACTATTTTAAGGACAGAGGATAAGAAAGGTGTCAAAGATTTATGAGACTTACAATTATGTCGTTTGTTTTGGATAATGAAAGTTGTAACATGGTACTTATTTTTTTCTATGGTTAAGCTGAAAATCTAATTAGTGATTTACACTTTTTTATCAATGATGAAAAAGTATTACTTCAAGATCAGTATAGGTAACTTATGTGAGTATTAGAGGGGAGATATGTATGTTGGATTATCGAATGGTCAGAATTGTCACTTGGCTACTAGTATCAATTTTTTTAATCAGGAAGACTCCACTTGGAAGTAAAAAAAATTATGTAATTCTGACATTACTTACATGTGTAGTCGGTTTAGGTTCTCTCTCCACGCAATTCCCAGTAGAGAACATTTTCATCGGATACCAATCACCAAAAGACGTTTTCAACTATTATCGTGGAGGCAAAATGGTTGGAAATATTGTAGAAATCGTTGATGGAAAGAGTTCAAGTATGATCGTTTTCTCTAAGAACAACGATTTCGGCTGGGTATTTATCACTCCGGAAACTGATAAAGGCTATGTAATTCCTAGTTGGTTAACCGTTAAAAAGTATACTCGAAATATTGACGAACAATCCTATGGACCTTTTATAGTTAATGTTACGATTTACAAAATAGTAGATACCAATGACTATTTTTATTATGGAAGTATTATTACAGAAGAGGAAAATGTTTCGATCACTGATAGCAACAATGTCAATGTGAAGCACTTTTACAGAGACGATACTTCTTTCAATAGTTCAATCATATTTTATGGATATGTCGAGAATCTGACAGGTGAATATCACTTCTTGATCGGTGATCAAAAAGTATCAATAGAAAATCAATTAAAAACTGCGCCGAAATAATATCGACGCAGTGTTTTCATTATGCTGAAGTAAACTCAAACTGACTCTGATACAACTGGGCATAGAAGCCATTCTTCGCCATCAGTTCCGTATGGGTACCTTGTTCAATGACCGAACCCTGATTAATGACCAGGATATTATCCGCATCTCGGATGGTGGATAGTCGGTGAGCAATGATGAAACTGGTTCTGCCACGCATCAGTTTGCTCATCGCTTTTTGAATGAGCACTTCCGTACGCGTATCGACCGAGCTGGTCGCTTCATCGAGGATCAGAATCGCGGGATCAGCCAAAAAGGCACGTGCAATCGTAAGCAACTGCTTCTGACCGGCTGAAATATTACTGGCTTCCTCATTGATGACCATATCATAACCATCGGGAAGGGTCTTGATGAAGTGATCGGCCTTCGCATTGTCTGCGGCTGCCACGATTTCCTCAAAGGTTGCTTCATGATTAGAGAAGGCAATGTTCTCACGGATCGATCCGTTGAACAGCCAAGTGTCCTGAAGCACCATTCCGAAGATCTTACGCAAGTCTTTGCGTTTTAAATCGCGGATATCGACACCATCAATCTTAATACTGCCTTGGTTTACATCATAGAAACGCATGAGCAAGTTGATCAAGGTTGTCTTACCGGCACCGGTCGGACCGACGATCGCAATACGCTGACCCGGCTTGACATCAATGTTCAACTGTTGGATAAAGACATTGTCCGGCGAATAGCCGAAGGATACATTTTCAAAAGTAACCGAACCTTCGACTTGTTCGAGAGTAGCCGGATTTGTGCTTTCTTTCGGTTCTTCACCTTCATCCAAAAACTCAAACACCCGCTCCGCCGCGGCGACCGTGGATTGTAATACATTGGCAATTTGAGCTGTCTGATTGATCGGTTGAGAGAAGTTGCGTGTATACTGAATAAACGATTGAATATCCCCGACCCGGATCTTTCCGTCAACTACCAGATAACCACCCAATACCACCACAGCCACATAGGACAAGTTGGATATAAAGGAAATAATCGGCATCATCATCCCGGAAATAAACTCCGCTTTCCAGGTAGTTTCGGTGAGGGAGTCACTTAGCTGATCAAATTTCTCTATCGAACGCTTTTCGGCGTTAAACGCCTTCACGATACTGTGAGCTCCAAAGTTCTCTTCAATTACCCCATTGAGCTCACCCAGTTTGGCGGCGCGCTGACGGAAATAGTTTTGACCGACCTTTACGATCGAACCGATCAAAATCAAACTGACCGGCAAACTGATCAAAGAGATCATAGTCATGGGAATATTGATGGTCAACATCATAATAAGTATACCGATGACGGTGGTCACGGAGGTCACCACCGAGGTCACGGACTGTTGTAGGGAGTTGGCTATCGTATCGACATCATTGGTAATTCGGCTCAAAATATCCCCAAAAGGCTCACTGTCATAATATTTTAAGGGAACTTTACTGATTTTTTCCGTAATCAACCGTCTGAACTGATACGTGATCTTTTGGGCTACACCAGCCATTAAGAAGGATTGAAAATAGGTAAATGAGGAAGATGCGATATACAGGGCTAACATAATCAATAACATCGAAGAAACATAATTCATATCAATGGAAGCTCCCGGAACTCCCATGGCCATCATCATTGCGCCTTCAAAGATTTTTGAGGTAATATCTCCTAACAGACGCGGAGAGAAAATGGAGAAAATCGTTCCGGCGATGGCAAGCAGGAAAATAAATATTAATTGAAGCCAGTAATCCGAGGAAAAACGGACAAGT
>JANJWY010000155.1 GCA_024709285.1 Erysipelotrichaceae bacterium | reverse complement strand
TTGCTGAGTGACGATAACGGATTTATCGATATCGAAGCTAAGAATGCAGCAGGAATACTTCTGATGCTCATCGGATCCCCTTCACAAAAGATACATGGAGAGATTTTAAGTCAGATAAGTCAGAGTTGTATCGAGGATAATCGACTTTCACTAGCGATTATTGATAAAAATCATGATAGAATAGTCCAGGAGATTGAAAACATTTGTACACGATGGTATCGCAATGAAATGTTGCGACGGATGCCATAAAGGAGAAAAATTATGAAATTTTCATTTAAAAGCAAAAAGGCATTACCGATTCTGATGAAAGAAAATGTCATCATAGAAAATCAGACCATGTCCGTAAAAGAGGCAATCGATAAAGTAGGAGCAATGATGGTCAAAAGCGGATATGTGAAAGAAGGGTACATTGCCGGTATGCATCGGCGTGATGAAGATCTATCGGTATTTCTTGGAAATATGTTAGCCATTCCTCATGGTGTGCATGATGTCAAAGATGAAATCATTGCTTCCGGTATGGCGGTACTGATTGTTCCCGATGGTATTGACTGGCACGGCAATACTGCCAAAGTCATCGTAGGGTTAGCGGGTAAAGATGGCGAACATATGTCCATTCTTGCTAATCTTGCTACCGTGTTTGCGGAGTTGGAAACTGCTGAGAAATTGGTTGAGGCCAAAGATGCGGATTTAGTATATCAGACGCTGACACAATAAATTAAAAATGAGCAGGTGCAATGCTCATTTTTTTGTGCCTGAAACAGGCATCTATTTACCCACAGGTGTCTTAAGGAGGATACGCTGGCGGGGTAATTAGTGTTTAATAAGAGAATATGTATCGCGAGCGATCATTAACTCTTCATTGGTCGGAATGACCATGACCGCAATTTTGGATTCGGGAGTGGAAATCATTATTTCCTGTCTGCGCGTATTATTTGCTTCAACATCAAGTTTGATTGAAAATGCTTCGGAAATATACTCGATGACCAGCTGGCGGATCGGAATTGAGTTCTCACCGATACCGGCCGTAAACAGAATTGCATCACAACCGCCCAATTGAGCAATATAGGAACCAATTGTCATGGCGACACGTTGCACATACATCTTGCGTGCCAAATCGGCATTTTCGTTGCCATCAGCAATTGCTGCCTCAATATCCCTCATATCCGAAGATACTTTGGATATTCCCAGGATCCCGGATTTCTTGTTACAGATATCCGTGATTTGTGCAACGCTCAAACCTTCTTTCTGAGCAAGATAGGCCATGATGGAAGGATCGATATCGCCTGAGCGAGTGCCCATCATGATACCGGCTAACGGAGTGAATCCCATGGAAGTATTGATGCAATGTCCATCCAATACGGCGGACAAAGAACCCCCATTCCCCAAGTGACAGCAGATCAGGCGTCTGCTTTTTTCTTCGCCTAAAATCGTTCTGGCCCGTTGGGTGACATAGGAATGCGAAGTGCCGTGGAATCCGTATTTACGGATTTTATACTGATCATAATACTCTAAGGGAATCGGATACATAAAACTGACTTTATCCATGGTTTGATGGAAGGCTGTATCGAATACGGCTACTTGCAATGTTTCGGGAAGCAATTCTTTTAATACCTTATAGCCAAGCAGGTTTGCCGGATTGTGCAAGGGAGCCAAATCACAGAGCATTTCGATATCATAAGCGACTTCTTCGTTAAAAACGACGGAATGCTTGTATTTTTCACCGCCATGCACGACTCTGTGACCGATACCGGACAAGTCATCCAACGATGTCACAACGCCATGATCAACGAGCAATTTCAATAAAATCTGGATCGCTGTCTGGTGATTGGGCAATGGAAGAGCTTCTGAAACTTTGTTTCCGTTAAACTCCATCGTATAAATGCCTTCGGCTAAACCGATTCTTTCAAAAATACCTGAACAAATGACTGTTTCAGCCGGCATTGTATAAAGTTGAAACTTACACGATGAACTACCGGAATTAAGGGACATAATTACTGACATAGGATTCCGCCTTTCCATTACAAGTAAAGTATACACTATAGGTCGGGGAATCAATTTTCTAAAAACATGAATCACCCTTCATGTTTAGTTTATATGGTCATTGTTCGTTCGTCAAGCACTTTTTAATGAAAGTGTAAACGGTTACAATTTTCCTGTTGACAACAGATTCCGAAAGGATTATTGTTAATATGTAAGGTGAATCATGTTTCATGTTTATACAACTAATTCTAAATTAAGAGGAGAACTTAAATGAGCAAAGTCTATTTAGTCAGCGCTAAGCGCACCGCCATCGGCAGTCACTTAGGAGCACTTAAAAACGTCAGTGCACCGGATATGGCTGCCGCCTGTATCAAAGCAGTCATCGAAGAAACGAAAATCGATCCGGCTAATCTGGATGAAGTCATTATCGGCAATATATTGCCGGCTGGACAAAAACAAGGCGTCGGCAGACAAGCATCACTTAAAGGCGGAGTCCCTGTATCCGTACCGGCTTACAGCATTAACATTGCTTGCGGAAGCGGAATGAAAGCAGTCAGTTTAGCAGTAAACAATATCAAAGCTGGTTTTGCGGAAATGATTATTGCCGGCGGAACCGAAACCATGAGTCAATCGCCGTACTTATTGAGCTACAATGTTCGCTCAGGTGTAAGAATGGGTGCGATGAATATGGAAGATCATATGTTGGTCGATGCTTTGTGGGATGCTTTTGATGGTTCACACATGGGTGTTACTGCTGAAAACATCGTGGCCAAATATGGTTTTACCCGTCAAGAACAAGATGAATTTGCGATTGCTTCACAAAGCAAAGCGATAGCCGCCATCGATGCCGGCAGATTCAAAGACGAAATCGTTCCTTTCGAAGTCAAAGTCGGAAAAGAAACAGTTATCTTCGATACAGACGAATATCCTAACCGCAAAACTTCGTTAGATAAACTTATGACATTACGTCCTGCTTTTAAAAAAGACGGATCGGTTACCGCGGGGAATGCATCGGGTATCAATGACGGTGCCAGCGTCATGCTTATCTCATCTGAAGCTGCAGTTAAAAAGTATGGTCTTTCTCCAATGGCAGAAATCGTCGGCTTTGGTCAGGGCGGTGTTGAACCTTCCATCATGGGATTAGGTCCGACCCCAGCCATCCGGATGGCATTAAAAAATGCCGGACTGAAGTTAAGTGATATCGATCTGATCGAATTGAATGAGGCATTTGCGGCACAAGCCTTGGGAGTAATCAAAGAAATAAGCGAAGAACACGGAGTATCTAAGGAAGATATTCTGGCAAAATGCAATGTTAATGGCGGTGCGATTGCACTCGGCCATCCGGTCGGAGCTTCGGGTAACCGCATTATGACTACGTTGGTGTATGAAATGAAGAAAAGAAATGTGACCTATGGCTTGGCTTCGCTGTGTATCGGTGGCGGTATGGGTACGGCGATCATTCTTAAAAACGCAAATAAGTAAAATTAAAAAAGTATAAGTAAAATATAATATCCAAAGAAAGACGAGGAACAACAAATGAGACTGGAAGGTAAAGTTGCCGTAGTAACCGGTGGAGCTCGCGGTTTAGGACAGGCGATGGCCGAACTTTTCGCCAAAGAAGGCGCAAAAGTCATCGCTGCTGATATGGGAGCCATGGGGTATGAAGCAGAAAATGTAGAAGGCTATTCACTGAATGTTACCGATGGTGAAGGTTGTAAGAAGTTTTTCGATTATGTTGTAGAAAAATACGGAAAAATCGACATCCTAGTCAACAATGCCGGTATCACACGTGATGCCTTGACCCGTAAAATGACCGATGAACAATGGGATTTGGTTATTGATGTCAACCTAAAAGGCGTATTCAATCTTACCCGTCACATTGGACCGCATATGCAAGCCAATGGCGGTGGATCTATCATTAATATTTCATCTGTCGTTGGCGTCTTTGGAAACATCGGTCAAGCCAACTATGCCGCAACCAAATCCGGATTGATCGGCCTGACAAAAACCTGGGCAAAAGAATTCGCGCTGAAAGGCGGCAATGTCCGCGTTAATGCGATTGCTCCGGGCTACACGATGACCGATATTCTTAAAACCGTTCCTCAAGAACTGCTTGATGGTTTCGCAAAGCAAACCATGCTTGGCCGTTTGGGACAACCCCACGAAATCGCAAATGCAACCTTATTCTTAGCCAGTGATGAATCTTCCTATATTACCGGTCAGGTATTGAGCGTTGACGGAGGTATGCGTCTATGAAACATTATCCCATCCATTATCATA
Organism: Erysipelotrichaceae bacterium; assembly: GCA_024709285.1. Lineage (GTDB taxonomy): Bacteria > Bacillota_I > Bacilli_A > Erysipelotrichales > Erysipelotrichaceae > UBA2227. The sequence continues at coordinate 122 of JANJWY010000155.1, read as the reverse complement.
CCTGTGCCAATGGCGAAACGATTGCTTATCGTACCGCCGGAGACAAAGGTCCGATCGTCGTCTTGGTTCATGGTAACATGAGCTCCTCCGTCCATTGGCAAACCACCATGGAACAGCTGGAA
>JANJWY010000068.1 GCA_024709285.1 Erysipelotrichaceae bacterium | reverse complement strand
AGAATCCGCTGTCCTAAGGATAATGTTCGCACCGGCGATGTCATCTATGGAGCAATATCCAACCCTTCAGTGAGATAGCCCATGCGCTGTTCAAATTCCTTCTGTTCGACCCGATAAATTTCTTTTAGTACCGTGAAAGTTTCCGACAAAGGTAAATCCCACCACAATTGCGTGCGCTGACCGAACACGACTCCGATATGCTGAACGTATTGTTGGCGTTGCTTTTGCGGATTATAACCGGCTACCGTGATATTTCCGGCTGTGGGATACAGAATTCCGGTAAGCATTTTGATCATCGTTGACTTACCCGCACCGTTGGGTCCGATAAATCCCATGATTTCCCCTTTGTTAACCTCAAATGAAATGTCGCTGACCGCGTGGACGATTTCATATCCCGGCTTAAAAAGAGCTTGAACACTTCCCTTAAGTCCCGGTTGTTTTACAACTTTCTTAAATTCTTTGACCGCATTTTCTACAGTAATCATATTATCAACTCCAAGAATAATGATAGACCCTGGTTCATCTTTGTGCAATAAAAAAAACACTCTTGAGAAGTGTTATTTTTAAAAATGGGGCGACCGACGGGACTTGAACCCGCGAGTGCCGGAGCCACAATCCGGTGCGTTGACCAACTTCGCCACGGCCGCCATAAGTTCGGTGCAATCGTAATTTTACTTTATTTGACTCCTTTTGTAAAGTAAAATCAGACAATTTCTTTTTTTAACATCAACGGTCAAATGTTGGTGAGCTATGTTGTGAAAATTATGGTATAGTAAGAATCTGTGGAGGTTTGAATATGAAAAAATATGTAGTTATGACGGATTCAGGAGCTGATTTGAGTCTTAAAGAGCAACAGCAACTCAATATCAGTGTCGTACGATTGCCTATGAGCATCAATCAGAAAACAGTCATTGAAGAAACTGACATCAATCGAAATCAGTTTATTCAATTGATGAAAGATGGCAACATCGTCAAGACTTCTCAACCCATTGTCGGTGATTTATTGAACATGTGGGATAAACATCTGCTTGAAGCTGAGAAGATTTTATATATTCCCCTTTCATCCGGACTAAGCGGTTCCTATCAAAGCGCAAAAATGTTAAGTGAAAACTATGATGGACGGGTGGTTGTTGCGGATGCGAAACTCGTTTGTTATCCTCTTCAATATGTTTGCACACAAGCCCTCTCGCTTTTAGATGAAGGCAGAAGTGTCGATGATGTCAAAGATATCATTGAAAGTCAGGCCATGATGTTTGCGGCACTGATTCCATCAACGCTTGAATATCTGAAAAGAGGCGGACGCATGTCGAGTGCTGCCGCGGCATTGGGCAGTCTGCTCAAAATCACACCGATTTTAAAGGTTGAAAACGGAGCAATCGATGTTCTTGACAAAGTTCGCACACATACCAAAGCCATCGAAACAGCACTGAAAACTATTTCCAACGTGGAACATCCTGAAAAGTATCACTGGTACATCGTAGAAGCCGATGCACCTGATTTAGCCAAAGAAGTAGCAAAAAGGCTTGAAGACTTAATCCAACAGCCCGTAGTCATACGACCGATATATCCCGTCATCATGGCTCATACCGGTCCGGGTACGATTGGGATCGGATATACCCGCAAATTAACATAATCCGCAATGCGGATTTTTTTAACCTGATTATTGATTATTACGTGTGGAAATGATAGTCTGAGCAGAGGGATAAAAAATGACGAACATAATCAAACACGATACACTAAACATAGTTTTATGTAAGATGCTCGATCAACCGATAAGCTTTGCGACATCTCACAATGAACAATTGCAAGGCGGAACTTTGGGTGATGTACAGCTTGTTTCAGGTTTAGCCCAAACATTCGACAATGAAGAAATACCGTACAAAGTGGTTTGGAAGAAGCAGAAAAGGTGGGAGCGTCCGGGTGATCCTGATTCATGGCGCAGAGAGTTTGATCTGTATCAGAGTGAGCTGAAAGCAGCCTTTACTCCCTCCTTCCGCCAGCCGGAATGTTATCACTTGGAGATTTCAAATGAAACGATCGAACTGTGGATGGAGTATATAGAAGGTGTATCCGGCGGTGATCTTTCTATCAAAATGCTTGAACAAGCAGCATTGGAACTGGGACGTTTTCAAGGCAAAATCAACCAACGGCACGAAGACTTAAGAAGTATTTCTTGTCTTGGAGATACAGGGTTTTTAAAGAGAGAGTTCAGTCAATGGCATATAAAGTCATACACCTATGATTTTCTTATATCGAAACAAAGCCGTTTGCCGGAATTCTTGAAAGAAATGCTCAAAAACGGCCAAATTCAGCTTTTGAATGGTAAATCGTTTGAATATAGCTATCTTCGTTCAAAAGGTTGTGACATACCCGAAGAACTAAAGCTGATGCTCATAGACATTGACGATCACAAAGATGAACTATTCAACAAGCTAAAGAATCTTCCCATCGTTTTATGCCATCGGGATTTTTGGATTGAAAACATATTCTTTACTGATGGTGCAATACGATTGATTGATTGGGACACAGCCGGTTGGGGATATCTGGGTGAGGACATTGCGAGCCTTATCGTCGATGGTATGGACGTTGATCGGTTTGAAGAAAATTATAATAGCCTTGTTCCGGCATACTTAAAAGGTCTTAAGGAATATATTGATATTCCTGATATTGATAAAATGTGCATTTTTGAAATGATTCTTATCAAGTTTGGATACCGAATGATGCAAGAGCGGATGTTTTCGGAAACATACGACAAGGAAAATTGGGGTATGAATGCACTTTTAAAAGTTTATGAAATAATGAATTCGATTAAGTAAAAAAAGGCAATCATACCCAACAACTTGTTTGATCATGATTGCCTTTTAAACTTCCCAGTAATCCAGATGAATAGTTTCTCTGGTAAATGTCAGTTTCTATTTCTTTATTTTTCGCAATACGCGAACCAACGGAATGCACAGGATGACTGCGGCCAAGGCTTCGATAAAAGTATTGGAAAGCAGGATACCCCAAATGAACAATGCCCATTGAGAGAACTGTGTCAGCATATCCCCGGTAAATCCTAAGAAGAAATACAGGATACCTAATACAAACACAGCATGAACGACCGTAGACACGAAGGCTGTTACACCGATTTTGATATCATCGTTGATCTTCAACCGATTGATCGCATTCCATAATAAGCCGACTGAAATACCGAACAGCAGTCTGGGCAATACGGATACTACCGGATTGATAAACAGTAAGTCAACCGGGGTCGCACCGCGAGTCATCGCCACAAACATGGAGCTTATGCCGAAGGTCAGACCGGTAATGACCGCAGACTGAAAACCAAACACGATTCCGGCTAAAATGACCGGTATGTGCATAATGGTTAGTGAAACAGGACCGATGGTAATGATACCTAAATTGGGAACAATGGCCAATAACGCCGTAATGGCAATTAACATGGCATTAAAAGTAATCTGGCGTGTTTTCATAAATTTCCTCTTTTCATTTGATATATTTCATAGAGTCCGTTATTCAACAGAAACTCATCATAAATAAATTTCGGCATATGCTCATGCACGATTTTTGCATAACCGCCGGTTAACAATCGTGTAATCGGCTGACCGAGTTCGTTTTCAATCCGATCCGCCAACCCTTCGACAGAAGCAATCACCCCATACAACAACCCCGACTGCATGGCAAGGATCGTATTTTTACCGATTACTTTATCCGGAACTTTGAGTTCGATTTCAGGCAGATGCTTGATAAATCCTACCAGCGCTTCAACAGAAATCCCGACACCCGGGACAATGACACCGCCTTCAAACTCACCCTTGCCATTGAGGACACTGATTTTAGTTGCCGAACCCAGATCGGCCACGATCGCGGGCAGCGGATAATCGGCCATAGCACCGTAACTGGTAGCAATAAAATCAGCTCCCAGGTGATTACGCTGTTCCAGATGCACAACAAACTCACTCAGCAAATCGGCAGAAACGATCATTGGGTCAAGATGGGTCTTGCTTCTGATTATTTCGACGATGTCATCGGTGATCGAGGGTACGACTGAAGAAAATATAACTCCTTCAATGGCATTTAAATGATTCATTTTTGCCAGCAGCTGAATCAGCCAATTATCATAATATGCTATCACGTTTTGCTTTTGAGTGACGATACGTTCATCAAAAACACGGTTGCGACAGTCGTCATAAACAACAGCCACCAAATTAGAATTTCCGACATCTATGGTTAAAAGCATACAAATCCTCCTGCTCACGTAAAGTTTACACTAACTCTTGATAATTTGCCACGATAAAGATTAAAAAAGGCGGTTTCCCGCCTTAATTAATGGGTGTCGTCATCGCTGATATTCTTCCTTGCATATTAAACCCGATGACCGGAATATGTATAGGAAAAAGTACGGTTATCAAGACACGATGATCTGACTGGAGTTCCAGGGTATAACTGCAACTGTCACAAATCAACTGACTTTCCAATAGTTCTAGGACCTGTTCGCTTGAATGATGTTCAACGGTAGAAACAATCGTTTCCTGAAGTAATCGGGCATCATGCAATTGTGCTAAAACCCCGATTAACCCGAGGGCTATGGCACAAAACATCATACCAAACAACATCACCAAAGCAAATTCAATACCACCTTTCATCAGTTAGCCAAATCAACCATACGCTGCCACTGTGTATTCAATGTTTCTGTCAGCGTTACTTTAAACGTTTCCGAAAAAGTGATCATACCTAAAGCAATGACTGTTACTACTAAAACCAACCCATATTCCTCAAAGAAAGCTTTCATCGTTTCACCCCCTTTCCATAAACGATGTTATGGTCACCATCATCATTACCAGAAAGACAATGGTCACACTCAATAAAGGCAAAATACCCCACCACTGAAACAGAGCCGATTGCGAGCTTTGATCGCTGATTCTCTGTTGTCTCAGCCATTTGCCCGTTGTTGTGATCATACGATTCAATTGTCGCACGGAATCTGCCTGACCAACGGCATTATACCGATATAGCAGTTTCATAGCACGAGTCACTTCCATCAATCGATATCCCGATAGAAAATCAGTATAAGTAGTGATCTTCTGAGGTTCTTGTCGGATCTGTTTAATCAACTCACCCAATTGCCCACGAATCATCGCCGGTGCCATGGGAATCGAGATTTCCATGGACACCGCAACCGTATTGCTTTGCAGTAAAATCTGGAGTTGTCTTAACCAAATAGGAAATTCATATTTTAAATGCTGAATCGATCCATTAAACTTCTTTTTCAGTTTCAGATGTGGCCATCGGTAAACCAGGACAATCAATGCCAAAAACAGCAATTGCATGGACCAAGATACTTTTGTAAACATAAGAAACGGAAAAATCAGTGAAGTTTTTAGGGCAATCCTCAACCGGCGCATCTGGAACTCATCTAAATCCTGGCAGTTCATTCTGCATAAATGATCTAAATCTGATTCTTTTTTAATTCTGATCTTTTTGGCAGAGACATTCGCAAAAACCAACATCACCAAAAGCAGCACCGACAATCCTTTTACCGTAAACATTCCCCCTTTGCGATCCATCGGCCTTTTATCAAACGGAAAGCCATCAATATCGTAAAGTGCAATGACATCAGAAACAACGTAATCACATGATGATAAATCGAAACAGAATGTAAATCCAAAAACGAACCAAGTAAATTCTGATTGAAAAGAGCGATGACAGCAGACATACCGCACATCAGTAAAATCCGGTTCTTCATTAATAGCCGATTTCGAATAAAAAGCATCGTATCTTCGATCCAATCATCAATATCATCCTCTAGCAGTTCAATGGCCTCTTTACTTTGATCAAAACCGAACTGTTCGGCCGTTGTCACCCAAATTTGACAGTTATTGACGATAAAATGCGGATATCTTGAAGTGATGATATCAAATGACCCGTTTGTATCCCCTGTATTTTTGAGATGTTCAATTGCATCTTCAATAGCTTTCTTCAATTCTCCGTCCACATATGCTGTGCTTTCGCTAAGTGAAAGCAAAACTTTCTCACTTGATTTGAAGTAGGCGATAAAATGTTGAAGAAAAGTCGTGATTTGTTCAAACTCCAGGGCATGGAATTGAAATTGTGCCTGCCATATCCAAACGATAGGCATGGATAAAAAGCAAATAATCATTAAGACGGTGGTATTAAGTGCTGGCAAATAGAACTGCTCTGATAACCAAAGTAATCCCATCGAAATCAGAAGAAACAGAATGCCTTGTCTTTTAGGCTGCCAAATCAATCCATATCCAATACTTACCTTCTTAATGTTTATCCAGTTTCTAGGCAAATACCATGATGGATGGATTTCTTCTCTGCCGATAATCAGCAAGATAATCAACGAGGATATAAGTACAGCTATGATCAACATAAATCCTGTTCGGAGGTGCGGTACTTATATAGCCGGGCTTTCTCCATCAGTTTACCCGGCCACTGTGTGAAAGGTTCTTCTGATTCATCAATCTTATATACGCTGATCATGGAAGGTTTTCCTTCATCAGTACTGTAACAGACGACCTCGCGGATATAGCGTCTGATTCCCTGTTTAGTAATGGATGCTTCCACATGAATCCCAATGTCCAGCGTGTCATAAATCATCATCAGCAATACATCATTGGAAAGTTCGACTCCGGGAAACATATGAAGGATACGCTGAGGGATAGCTCTTGCGGAAGATGCGTGAATCGTAGACAGTAAGGAAGCTCCCGTTGAAACACTTTGAAGCAGACTGACAATCTCATGACTGCGAACCTCAGATACCAACATCCAATCCGGTCGCTGGCGAAGGCAGGTTTTAATAGCTGCGGTATAATCAAACCGGTCACTGACCTTCAATGATACACTGTCACAATGCGGAAATAAATCCCGGTATCGGATTTCACATGTATCTTCAATAGTAATCACGCGTTGAGTAGGATCGATGTATTGCATCAGGTATTTCAGAAGCTCGGTTTTCCCCGCTCCCGGCAAGCCACTGACCATGATATTACACTTCATAACGACCCACTTTGCCAACAATGCCAACAACCACGAAGGAGCATATTTTTGCTTCTTTAACAATGCCGGTGTTAATCGCAATACTGCCGGTGTTTTACGGATGGATATAGAAATCTGACTGCTTACACTTGGATGAATGATGCTGATGCGAAGCTGATCTGTCTCCGCTTCAACGACAGGATGGACAGCATTGAAAGGCATGTTGACGAAGTTGGCGAATTTAAAGCTTAGTTGTTCAAAAAACGAAGCTTCAGGAATCGGTTCAACGGGATATCTGCCTTTTTGAAGATGATCGACCCACAACTGCCGACCATTGTAATTAATGTCTGTAATCAGCGGATCTTCAATCAAACTGTTGAGAAAACCAAAATCAAATTCATTCATTCAATAACCTCCACACCTGACTTTCAAAATTGCATATAGCTTCATCCGGATAATATTCATTAACCACCTTAATGATCAGATCGATATCACCCAATATCTGAGCATGAATGAAAGGCGGTATATCCTCTTGATTCAATGCCAGTAAAACAACCGCCGGAACTTTCTGGCTCTTCGGATCATCCATATTTAAACCGTTTCGATCCTTCACCGCCAATACCCTCACAGATCGGAAAATAACATCCGAAATTATCGGCTTTCTTTTATCCTTACTGGTAAAAACGATGTCCACAAACTGATCAGGTAGCAGCGTATTGCCGGCTGAAATCAAAAGATCGACAGCCAGACTTGCTACACCCTGACCTTCCTTCAACATTAACTGCGGATAATCGGCCGAATCAGACGCATCCTCGATGTATTCTTGATAGAAAAACGAACCCTGAGCCAACGTAACAGAGTATTTGACCCAACGATCGATAAGCTCATTTTTATCCGTAATCACATTACCCTCTACCAGTGCGGATGGAACCCGTTGCATCCGAAACGAAGATTCATCGATCTTCGATCTTGATGACAACATTTTCGCGGCAACAGGTATCTCGATATAGTCAATCGAACGCTTGACCGCAATATCAAACAGAAGAACATTGAACACAATCAGTATCAAAACACCAACCACCCACTGAATTTTAATTTTTTTCATCCGTCCCCTCCTCAACCATTGTCTCTTCACTTATAAGATCAAACATATCCAACATGCCGCCTTTGGTACGTACACTCACCCGAATCAGCAACGGATCACTATTGAAGCCAAGCAAATCCACGTGAATGGGTGTATAACGGTCAGAAATCCATCGTACATCCAACACGAACCGATCCATTGCCTGATTCTGATCACAGCGCTCACCCAGACAATGAATCATCGTGCTTCGCAATGCACTCTTAACTGCCTGTCGAACTTGAAAACGATCAGACTCAAATGAAATATACAAAGTGATGGAAAATATCAAACCCATCAGAAACGTAACCAATGCAGCACTCATTACGATACCTTTCACATACATCACCTGATATCAAATACGAAAAAATGCAATTGACTCCTGCCAATTGCATAAAAAAAGGTTGCTTTCGCAACCTAAATACTATTGAGGGACGACCGGAAGTACTTTTCCATCCGGACCCGGAGTTTCTACAAGATAATTAGCAATATCGACACGTTGCTGAGCACTGGAAGGTTTGCACGCCGAAACTTTGGTGACCTTACCTTCAACCAATGCATCCGCCAAACCGGCGCAACCCGGATAGCCGCAAGCACCACAGTTATACCCCGGAAGCATCGCCAATACTTTTTCGACTCTTTCATCCGGTTTAACGTAAAACAGCACCCCGGCAATACCAAGCAAAGCTCCCAATAAACCACCGACTGCCAACATCATGATCATCGCTGTTAAAATTGCTTCCATTAGTTTTCTACCTCCAAGGAATGTACAGGATGTCTGCCACAGGACGAAATCTGACATCCTCCGCACGACACCAATTCTTCTTCGCATCCCGCCGGAACCGGCGTTTTATGATTGAGATAGTACAAAGCTGCATAAGCTCCGCCTAAAACAACCAAGAAAATGAAACCAGGCATCTTACACCAAACCAGCCAAACCGCTAAAAGCCAATGCCATCAATGCGGCAACGACCATAGCGATCGCATTTCCCTTAAACGGCTTGGGAACATCAGAAATATCCAAGCGTTCGCGAATCGCAGAGAATAAGTAAAGGATCAGCGTGAAGCCGATGGGAACTGCGAATGAATA
>JANJWY010000039.1 GCA_024709285.1 Erysipelotrichaceae bacterium | reverse complement strand
AATCCGAATGAGGAAAAACTGGCATTGTGCCGTCAATTCGGGGTCGATTTTGCCAATCAAGTTTTATCATCAAAAAAATAACCGTCGCAAGACGGTTTTAGTTTGATTTTGGTTCGATACGTTTTGCCAGATACAGAAACGGGGTGTCCATCGCAGCAATCAGAAACTTCAGAATGTAGGTGGATAACATGATTTGCATCAGATCATAGGACAATCCATAGAAAGCGATGGAAACAAAAATCACAGTATCAACGGCTTGAGAAAGCATGGTCGATCCATTATTGCGTACCCACAGCCAGCGATCGGAAGGCAGCCACTCGCGTATTTTAATGTATATGGTAACATCGAGCAGTTGACTTACGAAATAGGCTGTAAGACTGGCAAATACGATGCGTCCGGAGAATCCGAAAATCAAAGCAAACGCATCGTGAACAGCCAATGCGAATTCATCCTGAAGCGGAACAAAGAATAAAGCCATTTGCATGGTGATCAATAACGTGATCGCACTGAAAAAACCAAGATAAACGGAGCGGACCGCGTCCTTTTTCCCATATTTTTCACTGAGAATGTCTGTTGCCAAGAAAATCGACCCATACAATGTATTGCCCAAAGTTGCCTGAAGCCCGATGATTTCTATACCTTTTAAGACTTGTATATTAGCTAAAATGGTGCTGATTGCGATCCAGACCATTAGTCCGGTCTTTCCAAACTGGCGGTATGCAAACAGTACCAAACCGAAATGTACGATAATAAACAATAAACCCAATATCGTGTTATTCATAATCACTTCTCCTGACTTGTACATTATAAAGTAACAAAAGAGGTGTGACAAGTGTAAAATTATGATAGAATATGGTACGTGATGAACATGGAAAAATTTAGATTTGAAATTACGCATACTTGTAAACAGTCCGGTGCCCGCACCGGAATTTTACACACACCCCATGGTTCGGTGTTAACACCGATGTTTATGCCGGTCGGAACGCTCGCAACCGTCAAATTTGTATCTCCGGAAGAACTGACCGAAATCAAGGCAGGGGTGATTTTATCGAATACCTACCATCTTTGGTTACGTCCGGGAGCGGATATTGTCAAAGAAGCTGGCGGACTGCACAAATTTATGAATGTAGAACGGCCGATATTGACGGACAGTGGCGGTTTTCAGGTGTTTTCACTCAGTGATACACGTAAAATCAATGAGGAAGGTGTGACTTTTAAGAATCATCTCAATGGGGATACACTGTTTCTGACACCGGAAAAATCGATTCAGATTCAAAATGATTTGGGTGCGGACATTATCATGAGTTTTGATGAATGCCCGCCTTATCCAAGCACATATGATTATATGAAAAATTCGGTCGAACGGACCTTGCGTTGGGCTAAGCGGGGAAAAGATGCTCATATGCGGGCGGATGATCAAGCGCTGTTTGGTATTGTTCAAGGTGGGGAATTCGAAGAATTACGTGCAATGAGTGCAAGAGCTTTGGTTGAGATGGATTTTCCCGGGTATTCCATTGGCGGAACATCCGTGGGTGAAACCAAGGAAATCATGTATAAAATGATTGATTACAGCATAAAATATCTGCCATTAGAGAAACCTCGATATCTTATGGGTGTCGGATCGGTGGATGCGATACTAGAAGGTGTTTTGCGCGGTGTGGATATGTTTGACTGCGTGCTGCCTACTCGTATTGCCCGTCATGGAACTGCGATGTCTTCCCAGGGGCGCATCAATATCCGAAATCAGAAGTATGAGCGTGACTTTACACCTTTGGATCCGCAATGTGATTGCATTACTTGTAAAAACTATACCAAAGCATATCTGAAACATCTCAATAAGTGCAATGAAGGTCTTGGTCAGCGATTATTGTCGATTCATAATTTGCGCTATCTGATTCATTTGACGGAACAGGCTCGCCAGGCGATTCTGGAAGACCGTTTCTTGGACTTTAAAAATGAATATTTTAAATTGCATCATCTCGATAAACCAAATGCAAAGGGATTCTAATGAAACTATCTGATTTTGATTTCCATTTACCCCCAGAACTCATTGCTCAGACGCCGATTGAAAATCGCAGTGAGTCACGTTTGCTGGTTGTCAATACGACAACCGGTACTTTTAAGCATGAACATTTTACGGATATAACTAAGTATTTGCGTCCCACAGATGTTTTGGTCAGAAACAATACCAAAGTCATACCGGCACGGCTCTTTGGGACCAAACTTGAAACTTTTGCGCATGTTGAATTGCTTATTTTGGAAGTGAAGGAAGATATTTGTAAATGTCTGGTCGGAAATGCGAAGGTCGTGAAGTTGGGCAGCAAAATAAGTTTTGGGGATGGAGAGTTGATTGCTGAATGTATCGAGGTTCTTGATCAGGGATTGCGACGCTTCAAGATGCACTACGAAGGAATTTTTCTGGAAGTTTTGCAGAAACTGGGTGAAGTTCCTTTACCTCCCTATATCAAAAGTAAATTGGAGGATCCAGATCGCTATCAAACCGTTTATGCGAAAATCGATGGCAGTGCAGCCGCTCCTACCGCCGGACTTCACTTTACTCAATCACTGATCAGTCAAATTGAAGCGTTGGGTGTAAAAATCGTTGATGTGACATTGCACGTCGGATTGGGAACTTTTAAACCTGTGGACAAAGAGGATATTCTTGAGCACAAAATGCATGCGGAAGCCTACTGGATGTCACAACAAACAGCTAATATATTGAATCAGGCACGCAAGGAGCATCATCGTATCATTTGTGTCGGTACGACTTCGGCGCGCACGATAGAAACAATCATTTCTCAATACGGGCATTTTAAAGAGTGTGATGGAACAACTGAAATCTTTATTTATCCGGGATACACCTTTAAAGCTGTGGATGCACTGATAACCAACTTTCATCTGCCGAAATCAACGTTACTGATGATGATCAGTGCCTTTTGCAGCCGGCAGCTCATTCTTGATGCGTATCAAGAAGCCATCAATCACCGCTATCGCTTTTTCTCATTTGGTGATAGTATGTTGTTGACAAGGGGAGACTGACATGGACGCCAAAGGATATTATTTGATGGGTGAAGCCGAAATTGAAAAAGTTAAGCTGCTGCCAAC
>JANJWY010000034.1 GCA_024709285.1 Erysipelotrichaceae bacterium | reverse complement strand
TTCAACTCCAAAGGCAATATCAATCGACCTGCTATCATTCACTTAATTCAGAAAGGGGTACCTTATGAACTCGTCATATGGCTTGGATTTGGACGTTTTGAGATCTCAGAAAGGATTTCTTATGATTGAAATACTTATCTCGTTCATCATTGTTTCCATCATGGTCAGTTTGCTGTATCAAACCCTATTGATACTAGGTCGATGAAAAAAGGATTCATACTCATAGAAGTTTTACTGTCATTGATCATTTCTGGATTCATGATGATTTTAATCTCAGGAATATCGAATGTGCTTATGAACTTTCCTGAAATAACGTATGTCTCACAGTTGGATATGTTCAGCTTACAAATGGATCAACTTTTATCCATAAGCAAGAATCATGAGATTAAAAATAACGCACTGTGTTTTGACTTAGATTTAAGACATTTCTGCTTAGAATTTGAAGATAAAAGACTAGTCAAAAAACCTGGTTATGAAATCGTGCTAGGAAATCTAAATGATGTCCGATGGGAGCTCAATCAGTATGAAATCGTTCTGTACGGAATTTATGACAAAGAATCATTTATTGTCAGATTCAAAATCAACTAAAGGATTTGTCTTGATCTACATTCTTGCATATTTTTTGTTTTTTACGACATTTATTTCTATATTGATGCTTCAAAAAGAACTATCCATTAAGCAATCAGAGCTATATAAGGAAGCTGATATCAAAATTCAGACAGAGAAGATGATTTTTAAAACGATTCTCAATAACAAAGACTATCCTTTAAAAGAGAGTATCAATATTGATGGACATTTGATTGAGATAGAGTATGGAGATACTATATCAGTCAGGATTTGCGAGGCGCATTGTTATACTATGTATATAATCATCGATTCATCAGTGCAGATGATTGTCAGCGTATCTTATGAGTAAAGGTTGTAAGATGTATGATCTGGTTTTATAATAAATACATTGAAAGTGGTGGACATATGAATATAAAGTCAAAAAAATGCATTGAAATAGCCAATAGACAAGGTGCACAGGCAGTTCTAGTTACTTCAACACACAACAAGTTCTATTTAACCGGTTTTACCGGGACGACTTCAACTGTATTGATTACCTCAAAAAATCAATATATTCTTGTTGATTTCCGTTATATCGATCAAGCAAAGAACCAGTGTTTTGATTCAGTTGTATTGTTAAGCGATGATGCTGAACACTCAGTGATGAATCTGTTAAATCAGATTATCGCGGATGAAGATATTCAGATCATCGGATTTGAAAAAGATCAATTAACCGTTGATGAATTCGATACATATAAAAGTATGATTAAGGTTGAGTTCTTGGGTCTGAATCTGAATGAACTCCGATTGATTAAATCACTTGAAGAAATCGTAATCATGCAAAAAGCAGCTGATATCGTTGATGAAACAATCGAATACATCATAACTGTTATCAAGCCGGGTATGACAGAATCCGAGGTTGATTTGCTTCTGTATAACAAAATCCGTACATTGGGCGCAAAATCTTTTTCTTTCAATACGATTGTTGCTTCCGGTTGGCGGGGAGCCATGCCACATGGCGTTGCCAGCGATAAAATAATTGAAGAGAATGATTTTGTTACTATAGATTTTGGTGCTGTTTATAATGGATATTGTTCAGATTTGACAAGAACTTTCGCTATGAGTCAAAAAGCAGATGATCAGCTTAAAGAAATATATGCTATCGTTTTAAAAGCTCAAACAAGTGCATTACAAGCATGCCGACCGGGAGTTTTTACCAGAGAAATCGACAAGATTGCCCGCGACATCATTACCGCTGCCGGATATGGTGATTATTTTAAACATGGAACCGGTCATGGTCTGGGGGTTTTGATCCATGAAGCCCCAAGATTAAATCAGTTGAGTACAGAAGTATTGATGGAAGGGATGGTAGTTACGGTTGAGCCCGGTATCTATATTCCAAATTTAGGCGGTGTCCGTATTGAAGATGACGTGCTAATCACTAAAGATGGTTGTATTCGATTGACAAAATCGGACAAGCAGTTAAAATATATACGGTAGGAGGTGAACGAATGATATTAGTTAATGATTTTCGTCCCGGCATTACTTTCCAGTATGAAGGTAATATATTTGTTGTCATTGATGCATCACATAATAAAACAGCGATGCGCCAAATGGTAATTAAAGCAAAAGTAAGAAATTTGCGTACGCAATCCATTGTTGAAATTTCTTTTACCGGTGGTGACAAAGTTGAACCGGCACACATCGACAAACGTGAGATGCAGTTCCTTTATGATGCCGGCGAAGCTTTGGTTTTCATGGATACAGATACTTATGATCAAATTGAGATTCAAAAAGCCAATTTGAAATGGGAAATGAACTTTTTAAAGCCGAATGACAATGTGAACATTACAATGTTTGAAGGGGAGATTTTAGGTATTATTTTGCCTGACAAAGTTGCACTTCGAATTGTAGAGTGTGAACCTGCAGTCAAAGGTGATACAGCAACAAGCGCTTCGAAAAATGCAATTCTGGAAACCGGATTGCAAGTTAAAGTCCCGTTGTTTATCGGTCAGGATGAGATGGTATTAGTTACTACTGCAGATGGTAAATATTCTTCCAGAGCTTAATCATAAAAGCTGAAATCTAAAATAAGATGTCAGCTTTTTTTCTTGTCAATATAGCGATGAACTCGTTCGATCATCAGATCTATGCTCATTTTGCTTATAAACAACTGACGGAAAGTTGCAGATTTTATATTTCCTTTATCTCTGGAAAGTTCAAGTTGACTATTTATAAATTCTTTTTCTTTGATTAATTCATCATAAAAGTCTTCGAACTCAGCCAATCGGTTAATTGCTTCTCCTTTGATTTGCTGATCAGATATCAATATCACATCAAAATCTATACAGTAAATATCGTTAATTTTTTTCGTGTATCTTCTCATAGGTTTATTGGGTGACACCCATTGTTCCTTTCTTTTAGACTTCTTCGAATATGTACGATCCGATCAGAGTTAATCATTTACGAAAACTTTGCAGATTTATTCTCTATGAGGATAGTCTATCATAATTGTCAGATTTATTGTTTACAAAATAACAAGTGTTGTGTATAATAACAACGTAATACTTCAGGGCAGGGTGAAATTCCCGACCGGCGGTAAACCCCGCGAGCCAGTATTTTGGCATGATTCGGTGCAATTCCGAGGGCGACAGTAAAGTCTGGATGAAAGAAGTGACGCTAATTTTTTTAGCTGTCTAGCCCGGGTATGAGTCCGGTTTTTTTTGTTAGGAGGTAAAAAAATGAAAAAAACGACTACCCGCTATTATGCATTGATCGGCATTATGACCGGTCTGGCCTTCGCGCTCTACTATTTAGAATTGCCAGTGGCCTTCATGTTTCCAGCTGCACCATATTTGAAAATCGATTTCAGTGATATTCCGGCTATTTTAACAGGAATAACACTTGGACCGGTAGGAGGTATTCTTGTTCAGCTTTTTAAAAACATTTTGCATCTGTTGCTTATTTCCAAGGAACCAGCGGCATCCGGAGAAATTGCAAACTTCTTTGCCGGTGTTGCCTTGATGCTCCCAATTCTGCTTGCATACCGAAAAAACGCAAAAAAATTCGGTTGGCTGGGTATTGTGATCGGTACAGTATTGGCAACAATCGTTATGGTCATAGTCAATCTGTACATAACATTTCCGCTTTACGGTATTCCTGAAGAAATTCGCTGGAATCTGATCATTACCACATTTACGCCGTTTAACTTATTAAAAGGTGCCATCGTCGGACTTGTATTTGCATTGTTATACCCTAAGTTGCGTTCAGTCATTGAACGCTTCGTAAGCAGATAGACATCTTCCTTGCTTATACCTCGAAAGAGGTATATTTTTTTCGCAGATGATAACAACCATCAGATATGCTATAATATTGAAGATTAAGGAGGTATTTGTGATGAGTGAATTTTCAAGAGTTAAAAAATATGCGCAACTGCGTGAAGAATTGGCTAATGACAATGAGAGTGAAATAAAATCGGAAGCTTTAGCTCCTTATGCGGATCGATTGAGTAAAATAGACAATCGCTATCAACCCATGGAGAACACCAAAAATGTTCACTCACCGCTTCATACTCGAAATGCCGCATATGCCCCTGTAGATGAACCCGTGACTTTTGAAGAGTCTACATTCAACAGCGAGTATCTCGATCAGTTTATCGAAGAAGTTAAGCAATATAACATGCGAAAGGGATATCGAAAAACTGAAGACACAAAGAGCGAATTATTACTGAAAGTCAAAGAGAAATCAGAACCTTTGATAAAAGAAATTGAAATTTCTGTTGAAGAACCGCAGATTGACGATGAACAAACCATATCAATGCAAGTTCAGCAGCTTGTCAGCGATGATGATTTTTCAGAAGAAGTATTACCATCGGTAGACTTTTCGGAATTAAACAATGAGTTTTTACAAAAAACACAAGAACTAAACATGAAACTTGAGACATATCAACACGAACTGACCGAAGTCAATGATCGTGTCATCAATACCAACAGACTCTTGAACTTTCTGATCGCTTTGCTGATTCTTGGGCTGGTGATCGTCATGGGCGTAGTCATATATTGGATATTATTAGTGAGGGGAATTATTTAATGAAGATCAATATTGCCATAGACGGGCCCAGCGCCTCAGGAAAAAGTACAATTGCCAAGCGTTTGGCTAAAGCACTCGGCTATGTTCACATCGATACCGGTGCAATGTACCGATGCGTCGCATATCTGGCAATAAAGTCAAATATAGACTTGTCTGATGAGAAATCTTTGGGTAAGATGGCAGAAACGATGGATATTGAGTTGTCTACGGATGGCAGAGTATTCTTAGATCAAGAAGATGTAACCGAAGCTATTCGAAATGAAGATATTTCAGTTGGAGCTTCAAAAGTATCGATATATGCCAATGTGCGCAGAGCCATGGTGAAAAGACAGCAGAAAATGGCTGAAGCCAAAGGTTTTATAGTTGACGGAAGAGATATTGGCACAGTAGTTTTACCTGATGCTGAACTGAAAATATTCCAGACCGCATCGGCAACATCCAGAGCTAAAAGAAGATATAAAGAAAATCTGCAAAAAGGGATTCATAGTGATTTTGAGTTGTTAAAAAATGAAATCGAACAGCGTGATTTTCAGGATACGCATCGAAAAGAGTCACCGCTGAAAAAGGCGGATGATGCAATTGAAATCGATACATCCGATATGACGGTTGAACAAGTCGTCAGTAAGATCATATCGCTGATTTCAGAGAGGAGTAAATTTTATGATTGATGGAGTTGTAGCAATTGTCGGACGGCCGAATACTGGAAAATCAACGTTGTTTAACCGGTTGATCGGAGAACGTCTGTCAATTGTAGAAGATACACCCGGGGTAACCCGTGACAGAATTTATGGTTTAGCCACATGGCTGACCAAACAATTGCGCATTATTGATACCGGTGGAATTCAGCTTTTGGATCAGCCGTTTCAAAAAGAAATTAAAATGCAGGTTGAGATTGCTATAGATGAAGCGGATGTTATCGTTTTTGTTACCAATGGCAGGGAAGGGCTGACTTCAGATGATCAGTATATTTCGCGAATGCTGCTCAAATCAAAGAAGCAAGTTATTTTAGCTGTAAATAAAATCGATGATGTTTCATTTCAAGATGCTCAGTACGAGTTTTATTCGCTTGGTTTTGAGGATTGCATCATCGTATCTTCGGCTCATGGCATCGGTGTCGGTGATCTGTTGGATGCAATCGTGAGTAAATTAGGCAAACGCAACATTCCGAGTTATGAAGGAATGTTAAAGTTCTCCGTCATAGGACGTCCGAATGTCGGCAAATCATCTTTAGTAAATGCAATATTGAATCAGGAACGTGTCATCGTTTCGGAAATCGAAGGAACGACCAGAGATGCCATCGATACGCCGTTTACCAAAGATGATAAAAACTACGTAGTTATAGACACTGCCGGAATCCGCAAACGCGGTAAAGTATATGAGAATATTGAAAAATACTCCGTTCTGCGCGCAATGAGTGCTATTGAACGAAGCGATGTCGTTTTATTTCTAATCGACGGTATTACCGGAATCCGTGAACAAGATAAGCATGTCGCCGGTTATGCTCACGAAGCCGGTAAACCGATCATTATCGTCTATAACAAATGGGATGCCGTTGAAAAAGACGAACATACTATCAATACTGTGACTCAGACCATACGCAAGGAATTTCTGTACTTGTCGTATGCACCGATCATGTTTGTTTCTGCGTTAACGAAACAACGCATTCATACGCTGATTCCGAAAATCGAAGAAGTATATGAAAACAGTACGCGCCGAATTACCACCAGTGTTCTCAATGAAGTAATTTTGGATGCTCAGGCAATAACGCCTGCACCGACGCATAATGGGAAGCGCTTGAAAATTTACTATTCATCTCAGGTTGCGGTTGCTCCTCCGACGTTTATTTTGTTTGTCAATGAACCGGAGCTCATGCATTTCTCCTATCGTCGCCACATCGAGAACCGATTACGTGAAGCTTTCAATTTTGACGGAACTCCCATTCATATTATGGCAAGACCGAAAGAATAGGAGAATTATCATGAAAATTGGTTTTGTGGGAAGCGGAAGCTGGGGTACGGCACTGGCTCAGGTCGTTAGTGATAACGGTCATGATGCATTGATTTGGGGTAGAACGTTGGATGAAATCGTTGATATTTCGCGTTATCATCAAAATGAGAAGTTTTTTCCTGGAGTCCGGCTGAATGAAAACATTCGTGCAAGTACTGATCTTAATAGTTTGACTGATCGCGAAATCATAGTTTTGTCTGTTCCTGCCGATGCGGTTGAATCCGTTTGTACTATGTTGAATTCGATCCTCACTCATCCTGTCATCATTGTCAATGTTGCCAAAGGATTTCATCCTGTTTCTCATAAAAGGCTTTCAGTAGTCATCAAAGAAACGATTGAACCAAGATTTATAAAAGATGTCGTCTCTCTTATAGGTCCAAGTCACGCGGAAGAAGTGATCATCCGTCTTTTGACTTCAATCAATGCGGTCTGTGAGAATGAAACATTTGCATCAATCGTTCAAGGAACTTTCTCGAATTCTTATTTCCGCGTATATCGCTCTTTTGATGTCATCGGGGCAGAGATGGGCGTCGGTATTAAAAATATCATTGCGATTGCCAGTGGTATACTGAGTGGTTTGGGATTAGGGGACAATGCCCGGGCAGCTTTGATGACCCGTGGTTTAGCCGAAATGTCCCGCTTTGGTATTGCTATGGGTGGAAAACCGGAGACGTATTTGGGATTGACTGGAGTAGGGGATTTAATCGTTACCTGTACTTCGGTTCACTCAAGAAATTACCAGGCAGGGTTATTGATCGGAAAGCTTAATTCAGCGAAACCTTTTTGGGATATGAATACCAAGACGGTTGAAGGTGTCAAAGCGGCGAAAGTTATTTATGAAGAATCTGTCCGATTGGGTATTTCCATGCCGATCACTGAGCAAGTGTATCGGGTATTATACAAAAATGTCTCACCAAAAGAGGCAGTTGTGGCCTTAATGAGCCGAAATTTAAAACCAGAGTTTACAGAGTAGCCGTTTACTTGAAAATGAACTTGCGCAGTGATATGATAAATATGCGAATGGAGGAACACTTATGTCTGAATCTATCAATAAGAAAGCTTTAGCAGAAATTGTAGCCCAACGGTTGGATATTACGAAGAAACATGCCAATGAAATCATTGACGTTGTTTTTGAAGAGATTTCTCAAGTT
Organism: Erysipelotrichaceae bacterium; assembly: GCA_024709285.1. Classification (GTDB taxonomy): domain Bacteria; phylum Bacillota_I; class Bacilli_A; order Erysipelotrichales; family Erysipelotrichaceae; genus UBA2227. The sequence continues at coordinate 538 of JANJWY010000034.1, read as the reverse complement.
TTGGTCGATGGAGGAAAGGTCGATATAAGCGGATTCGGTCGGTTTTCCGTAAAGGCCAGAAATGAACGCACGGGGTATAACCCTGTAACTAAGGAAGCGATTACTGTGCCTTCCTCAAAGTCACCGGCATTTCGCCCTGCCAAAGCACTTAAAGAATCTGTCAAGTAAAGAAGCGAATTGCTTCTTTTTCAAAAGGAGATGAATTTTGTTATGATTTATGAATATTTATTATTGTTTGGAGCAATGATTTTGGTTGCATGGTCTCAGAATAAGGTTCGGGGAAAGTATGAACAATACTCTAGAATCGCTGTAAATGCGCATTATACGGGAGAAGATGTTGCCAGAATGATTTTGAAACGAAATGGTATTTCGGATGTCCAAGTTGAAATGGGACAAGGTTTTTTGAGTGACCATTATGATCCGAAAGCAAAAATTGTCCGGCTCTCACCCGACAATTTCAGAACGAATTCAATTGCTGCAGTGTCTATTGCAGCTCATGAAGTCGGACATGCGATTCAACACGCTGAAAATTACGGGG
>JANJWY010000148.1 GCA_024709285.1 Erysipelotrichaceae bacterium | reverse complement strand
CGAGTTTATTTTGACCCTATCTCATACACCGGACATTATCGATGATTTGCCATCATCTACCCGTTGGGTGCTTGCCGGCCACAGTCACGGCGGACAAATCCGGGTACCGGTTTTTAACGAACTTTACACCGTTCCTTATGCGCGCAATTATGTGTCCGGTGAACATATGGTCAATGGCATCCGTCTGAACATTTCCAATGGCATCGGCACGACCCGTTGGGATATCCGGCTGATGGCCGACCCGCAAATCCACTTTTATACATTATCGGCAGGAAGGTGATTCTTTGGATATCCTCAAAGAGTTGATCCGACGTTATGATCGGCATCGCATTCATCTGATCAGTGGAACACTGGCCTTCTTTTTCTTGCTTGCCCTTTTCCCTCTGCTGATATTTTTAAATGCGCTGCTTGGAACTTTTAATTTACAGCTGCTCGATTTGATTCAGTCGATGGAGGATCTGATCCCACAATCTGCACTGGATGTATTGGCCGGCTATGTAACCTCGATTGCATCTACATCCACCGGTTTGATCTCTTTCAGCTTATTGGCAACACTTTACTCCGCCTCCATTGCGGTCACATCACTGATTCACTCCATCCATATGGCATACAATCAGCGCAGTCACCGTCATTTCGTAACCACGAAGCTTTGGTCGCTTTTCTTTACCTTTCTGATCGGCATTGCCCTGACATCCTCTTTGGTACTGCCGGCATTGGGGCGTAATTTCCTGACATTTTTGTCTCAATATATTGCGATTTCGGAAAGTGTGATCGTATTGTGGACCAACTTGCGATGGATACTGACCGCAGCCATCATCACTGCGACCCTGGCTTTGCTTTATAAAGTCATTCCGTATACACCTTACAAAAAACAGAGCATATGGCCCGGAGCCGTATTTTCATTGATTGGCTGGATGGTCGTGTCTCTGTTGTTCTCAATATATGTTAATAATTATGCGAATTACAGCATCGTCTACGGTCCCTTGGGTGCTGTCATTGCTCTGATGATGTGGTTGTTTTTTACGGGTATGATCATCATTCTTGGTGCCGAGTTAAACAATATTCTCGATACCCGACGCAATAAGAAGCTGAGCGTTTATGTCAAAGTCAGCGATCATGACATTGAGGATGAAGATTGATAATAATATTTATGTATGAATATGAGTGATTGCAAAGGAGATTAACTCTCTTTTTTTTATGATAACTCAATGACCATGTTAAAAAAAGTACCCCCCTGGGGTACTATACGACAATATTAACAATCTTATTTTTAATCGCAATCAACTTCCGAATCGCCTTGCCTTCAAGATGAGGAATGACCGTATCCACCTTGATAGCCAGCTCTTTCAGCTGCTCTTCACCAGTGTCCAAATCGACCCACATCTTCCCGCGGATTTTCCCATTGACCTGAATGACGATTTCCACTTCATCATCGATCAGCTTGCTTTCATCCACTGTCGGCCACGATTGATACGTAATCGAATCTTCTTTTGTAAGCAACTGCCACAGTTCCTCACCCAAATGCGGAGCAAAGCAGGCAAACAGCTTGATAAATCCCAGTGCATACGGACGATATACCTTATCCACCCGGTAACACTCATTGATGAAAATCATCATCTGCGATATCGCGGTGTTCATCTTCAGTGCATCGATATCACGACTGACCTTCTTGACCGTCTGATTGTAAACCTTATCTAAAGATCCGTCATTTTCATCACTGAGCTTATTCTGTTCAGTAAACAGACGCCATACCCGATCGAGCCAGCGACGCGTACCATCCATGCCGGTATCGCTCCACGGCAACGCAGCTTCCAAAGGTCCCATAAACATTTCATATACCCGCAGCGTATCTGCCCCGTGACTCTTCAGATAGTCATCCGGATTTAAGACATTGCCACGCGATTTGCTCATCTTTTCGCCGTTTTCACCCAATATCATCCCCTGATGAAACAAGCGTTTGAAAGGTTCCGGCGTGCTTACCGCACCGATGTCATACAAAACCTTATGCCAGAAGCGGGCATATAACAAGTGCAAAACAGCATGTTCTGCACCCCCGACATACAAATCAACCGGCAACCAGTGATCCAACAGTTCTTTCGCACCGATGGCATTCGGATTTTTCGGATCGATAAAGCGCAAGTAATACCAGCAGGAACCTGCCCACTGAGGCATCGTATTGGTTTCACGACGTCCTTTAACCCCGTCAATCTCGACTTCCAGCCATTGTGTCGCATGTGACAATGGTGATTCCCCGTTATCCGACGGACGATAGTTATCCGTTTCCGGTAGTTCAAGCGGTAAATCTTCAATATCGACCGTCCGTTGTGTACCATCATCCATCAAGATGATCGGAATCGGTTCACCCCAATAGCGCTGACGGGAAAAGAGCCAGTCACGCAGTTTATACGTCGTTTTCGGTTCGCCACAGCCGTTTTCCTGCAACCAGGCATTCATCGCAGCAATGGCATCTTCCTTGTTCATTCCATTAATAAAGCCGGAATTGATGTGAACCCCCTCCCCGATGTAAGCAGCTTCCTCAATGAACCCGCCTTCCAAAACCGGGATGATATCCAGATTAAACTTCTTCGCAAATTCCCAGTCACGCACATCATGTCCGGGAACGGCCATGATCGCACCGGTTCCATAAGCAGCCAATACATAATCAGCGATCCAGATCGGAACTTTTTTCTGATTGACCGGATTGATCGCATAAGCACCGGTAAAAACACCGGACTTCTCTTTGTTAAGTTCGGTACGTTCCAAATCCGATTTGGTTTTGATGGATTCAATGTAATTATCGACATTTTCTTTATTCTCTTCTGTCGTAATGTCTTTTACAAAGGGATGCTCCGGAGCCAATACACAATACGTCGCTCCAAAAAGGGTATCGCTGCGCGTCGTAAAGACCGTAAATTCTTTATCATGCCCGTCGACCTTGAAGATGACGTGAGCACCGACCGATTTACCAATCCAGTTGATCTGCATTTCTTTGGTGGATGATGGCCATTCGACCAAATCCAAGTCGTCAAGCAGACGTTCGGCATACTTGGTAATACGCAAGACCCATTGGCGCATCGGCACGCGGAATACCGGAAAGTCACCTCTTTCGGATTTCCCGTCAATGACTTCTTCATTGGCCAAAACGGTTCCCAGTTCCGGACACCAGTTGACCGGAATTTCATCCACATAGGCTAACCCTTTGTTATAGAGCTGTAAAAAGATCCACTGGGTCCATTTGTAATAATCCGGATCTGTTGTAGAAAACTCCCGATCCCAGTCATAGGAAAGACCTAAGGCCTGAATCTGCTTCTTAAAGGTCTCAATGTTCTTTTTTGTAAAACCCGCCGGATGATTACCGGTATTTAACGCAAACTGCTCAGCCGGCAAACCAAAAGCGTCCCATCCCATCGGATGCAACACATTGTAGCCTTCCATACGTTTCTTGCGGGCGACGATATCTGTAGCCGTATACCCTTCCGGATGACCGACATGAAGTCCGTTACCCGAAGGATAGGGAAACATATCCAAAACATAATACTTCGGACGTGAGAAATCCCAAGTGTCCGTCTTAAATGTCTTGTTCTCTGCCCAAGTTTTCTGCCATTTCTTTTCAATGGTCTTGTGATCAAATGCCATGATTCACGCTTCCTTTCAATAAAAAAACGCCCTCTAAGGGCGTTAAACGCGGTACCACCTTAGTTACTGTCCTACAGCACTCAAACCGTTAACGCCGAAATACGGAATATGTTTTGCATATTCAACTCCAAGGCGAGTTGGGATGGATGACCTGTCATTTTACACCCGGCAATGACTCTCTAAAAGGCGGACCATCTTACTATTCCTTATCAAAGCTTATGGGAATATGATATCGAAAAGAACACCGATTGTCAATGTGAAAGGCAGATATGAACATCAATTACAAAAAACCATGTTGTCATCAGACGTTCTGTTATTTTCACAAACACCTGTAATTTGTGTTAAAATGATGGCGAGGATAAGTTATGAAATACGGACACAATGCGATTTGTATCAACCCCAATACCATGATGATGCCTGTAGGCTACATCGAACGTCAGAACCCGATCTCCACGACCAAAGGAGATCTTTATGCACGTGCATTCTATCTTGAGGACAGTGAAAAATTGTGTTTTATCACTTTGGACAGTCTGGGTGTTTGCTCTTTGGTACAAAAACTGTTTGAGACAACGGTCAAAGAAGTTTTGGGTAGTGATGTAACCCTTATCCTATCGAGCAGTCATACCCACTACGCACCCTCTTTGACACAGGCGTACGGATATATAAAAACCAATGACAGTTATGTCAAGTTCGTTCAATCCCGATTGCGTGCAATGTTGATGAACATGAAAATCCGAGATGCTCATCTGACCATCGATTGTAATCAGATGAATCAGACGCTGATCGGCCGAAGCCGAATCAGCGGAAATAATGATGATTATGTGATCCTGCATCTTTTGCGCATCTATGATCAAAATCACCGCATCGGAAACTTTGTCATATATAACTGCCATCCGACGATTTCCGATGCCCAAGTCGCACATTTTACGGCCGATTATATCGGAGTAACCTTGGAAACCCTGTCAAAATCCCATCCCGGCGAGTTTTTCATGTTCTTTCAAGGCCCGGCCGGAGATATAAGTACTCGCTTTACCCGTAAAAACCGGACGTATGAAGAGGTCATCCGTATGGGGCGGTTACTAGCCGATTCTGTCAACGTCATGATGAAACACGCCCCCAAACCCAAAGAACTGAATCTGATCAGAAAGCGATATGAATTTGCGATTGAAGGCAAACTGAAATCAGCGGAACAATTCACGATATCACCACAGGCCAGTGAACGCGAAATAAGCGAATTTGAACATGCGAAGCATATTTTAGGTGACTGGGCATCCCATCCTTCATTGCTTCATCAGCAAATCACGATCGATGTCATCCGTCTTGGCTTATCAACCTTATACTTCCATCCTTTTGAACTTTTCTCCAGTTATACCCGTTATCTGCCCGTCAATGGCATTTTGATCGGTTACTCTCAAGGATACGGTGGGTATATGAGCGATGTTGAACCAACCTATTCTTCCTATGAGACACTTCTGGAAATATACAGCGAGCAACACAAGCAGCATCTGATCGACATCATCCGTGCAAAGTGAGAAGTATATGAACCCATTTCCCTATTCCAGCGATAACAAGCGTTATTATACATGGAATCATTATCTGAAATTGACCTTTGGTTCAAAGGTTTTCAAAGTCCCGCTGGATGCGGGATTTTCGTGTCCGCATCGCAGCATCCACGGCACCGGTGGATGCACATTCTGCTCCACAGCCGGAAGCGGTGATTATGCGGGTAACCGAAGCGAAACATTGAAACAACAATATGACGAAGGATATGAAATGATGGCGAGAAAGTGGCCCAATGCTATGGGAATAGCCTATTTTCAGGCTTATACCAACACCTATGCCCCGCTTTCACAATTAAAAGCAATTTATGATCCGTTTTTTGATGATCATCCTTGCATTGCCGTAGCGATTGCCACACGGGCCGACTGCCTCGATGATGACATCATTGAATATCTTAAAGAGAAAAACCGGCTCAAACCGCTGTTTTTGGAAATCGGCGTTCAGACGGTTCATGAAGTGACGGCGCGCAGAGTAAACCGACAGGAAAACATAGAAGACATCGAAAAGAAGCTGCAAATGTTACGATCTGCGGGATTGAACGTCATCTTGCACATCATTAACGGACTGCCCGATGAAACTGCGGACATGATGCTTGATACCGTACGCTGGGTTGCGAAGATAGCCCCCTTTGCCATCAAAATCCATATGTTACATATCATTAAGGATACGGTGATGGCTGCTCAGTTTGACAAGAATCCCTTTAAAATTCTTACAAAAGAAGCCTATGTTGATATTGTGGTGCGACAATTGGAATTACTGCCATCGACCACGGTCATTGCTCGGCTGACCGGCGACGCCGTAAAGGAAGACTTGATTGAACCGATGTGGACACTCAAAAAAGTTTCGGTTCTCAATGATATTGATAAAGAGATGGTCCGCAGGGATACTTGGCAAGGTAAATCCTATGAAGGCTAGAAACATCAATGAAGTCGTACACCAATGGCTACTGGAAATCTGTGACAAAAACACCATTGCCATCGATGCGACTGCGGGCAATGGTCATGATACCGTATTTCTTGCCGGTATCTGCCGGCAGGTCATCGCTTTTGATATTTCCAAACAGGCGATTGAGAACACATCAAAAGCATGTCAACATCTGGATAATGTTATTCTTATGCATCAAAGCCACGATCAGTTGATCAACTTTGTACGCAAAGCAGACATCGCCGTGTTCAATCTGGGATATTTGCCCAAAGGGGATAAATCTGTCATTACCCTGCCCGAAACTACAGTCAAAGCGCTAAATCAGGTGAAACTTATCGCCCCAGAGGGATATGTCTGCATTACCTGTTATCTGGCTCATCCCGGAGGAAAAGAAGAGCATCAGGCCGTATTTGAATGGCTCCAAGAAAATTCGAAGATCATTCATACGTATACCTATCCCATCACTGATGCCCCCATCGCCTATCTGGGCAAAATAAAAGACCGCTAACGGTCTTTAAGTAAATTGAGTATTTTGGTGCTGTTGCGCCGGTTCGCAATATCAAGGACAGATTCATCTTTGAACGACAGGGCATAAATATCGGCATTGGCCTCGATGAGCATTTGTGCAATCGTGACCGAATCATCAAACGCGGCAATGTGCAAGGGCGTGTAGCCATTGGAATCCGCAATGTCCACAGTATCCATCGCATCAATGAGCATCCGGATAATTTCCGGATTTTTCTTTCCGGCAATGGCCGCATGCAACGCCGTGTTGGATGGAATGTAGGGAATTTGAGAGTGTGATACCGCATTGGCATCCGCACCAAGACTCAACAGTGTCTTTACCATGTCCACTCGGCCATAATGTGCAGCCAGGCTCAACGGAGTTAACCCGTTTTCATTTTCATGATTGACCAAATGAGCATGCTGGTTCAGTATCAACGCAAACGCCGTCTCATCACCGATTTCAATGGCGTGGGTAAATCGATCGATCATAAACATTCCTCCTGTCATCTATATTATGAATGAAAACGATTGTGATTTCACTCATTTCGACCCGTAAGCGCATGCTCTTTTCGATATTGCTGAGCAGTCAGTCCTGTGCGGTTTTTAAACATCGTATAGAAATATCGGACATCCTCGATGCCGATGCGCATAGCGATATCCTTGGCCGACAAATCCGTTTCTAATAGTAATCGTTTCGATGCTTCAATTCTGACTTGAATCAGGTATTCATTGTAAGGAACTCCCATTTCCTCCTTGAAGATTTGACGGACATAACCTATGGAATAACCCAATGCCAAAGCCAATGAGTCAATGGATAAATCAGAATCATGATAATTGTGGGCAATGTATGTGTGTATCTGGTTTTTGATTTGAAGTCGTGTATCCGAAGTTTCATTGCTGATGATATTTGAATAGTGCTGAACCCGAACGCCCTCTTTGGTAAAGGCAAACTCACAAGCGACCTTGGCCTGTCTGAAACATTTATTGATGTTTTCCGGTTTTTCGACCGGATGACTGATACCTGCCACCCATGCAACATGATTTAACTTCAAGAAAGCGTCTATTTGCTTTGCCGAAGCGAATGCTCCCAAGCTGAACTCATCTAATAGGGTAATGTTGGGTTTAAACAGTTCCCAAATGACCTCACTGGTCCTCTTGTTTTGATTTTGATCTAAATCGACCAGACGCGGTTGAAGGACAATGACCGAAACATCCGAAAAATCTATGTCATATCCGTCCGCCTTTTTACCTGCGAAA
>JANJWY010000221.1 GCA_024709285.1 Erysipelotrichaceae bacterium | reverse complement strand
CTGTTTCCAATCCGATAGTAGAACATAGCATGTAATCCCGGGTACAGCAAAATGACTTCCAAAAGATTTTTGGCTGCCGGATCACGCTTTAAGATCGATTTTGCCGTATCAAACATCTTACTCTCCTTCAAAAACGCCGCTGGACAAATAACGTTCGCCGGTGTCAGGCAATAAGGTCAAGACAGTCTTCCCTTGATTTTCAGGTAATCGGGCCTGATCAAGTGCCACCGCAAAAGCTCCGCCGGATGAAATGCCGGCCAGAATGCCTGTTTTCTTTGCCAGTAATCGGGTCGTCTCAAAAGCCAAATCATCGTACACGGTGATGATCTGATCGTATGCGGAAGTATCGAGGGTGTTGGGAACAAAACCGGCACCGATACCGTAAATCTTATGCGGACCGGGTTGACCTCCGGATAATACGGGAGATTTTGTCGGTTCGACCGCAATGACTTTAAGATTCGGATTCACTTCCTTCAGTACGGATGAGATTCCGCTTATGGTACCGCCGGTACCGACACCGGATATAAAAATGTCAACATTCCCCTGGGTGTCAGCCAGGATTTCTTGTGCGGTCGTACGACGGTGCACTTCCGGATTCGCCATATTTTCAAACTGCATCGGAATAAAAGAATTCGGATATTGCTGAGCCAACTCATTGGCACGGGCTATCGACCCTTTCATTCCCATCGGACCGGGAGTCAGTTCCAATTGAGCACCATACGCTTTAATCAGCATGCGGCGTTCGACAGTCATCGTTTCGGGCATGATAATGGTCAGTTTTAGTCCCAGCGCTGCACATACCATGGCTAATCCTACTCCGGTATTGCCGCTGCTAGGTTCGATGATCTGGGTTTCTGAATCAATCAGACCCGCTTCCATTGCTTTATGAATCATCGCAAAAGCGATGCGGTCTTTCACGCTTCCGCCCGGATTAAAACTTTCTACTTTAACTAACAGTCGGGCCGTTAAGCCCTCAAAATATGAAGAAACATCGACGATCGGCGTTCTGCCGATCAAATCGGTTATGGAATTTACTATCATAAGTTCACCTCTTTGCCATGATAGAATAGCAGAATTCTGCTGTTTTTACCACTGAAGTTATCTTTTCAGGCAAAGAAAAAACCGCAAGCGGTTTCATCTTTTATAGGGAAGAGATGACTCGAAATCACAACATTTCGCAAAATATCAGAATCAAATCAAATCCAAAATACTATCTAGATACCAATCTTTGAAGAAACACATCCGAATACTATTTCAAAACCAATCCAAGCGCCGAATCATCTCTTCACAAGTATTATACCACACTTTCCTTATATTGAAAGAATTTTACTGATGAAACGTTGAAGTCGCTCGGTTTTCGGTGCTCGTAGCAACTCCTCAGTTTTACCAAACTCACCAATGCCAAATTCATCCATATACATCACCGTATCACAGGCATTGGAGGCAAATCCCAAGTGATGGGTTACGATGACCAATTCCACACCGCTTTCCACAAGCTGTTTCAACATCGACAGTACTTCATAAGCAAGTTCAGGATCCAGTGCACTGGTCGGTTCATCCAGTAAAAGCAGTTTCGGTTCGATGGCTATGGCACGGATGATCGCTATGCGCTGTTGCTGACCGCCGGACAGCTGTGAAGGATATTTGTGTGAAGAATCTTCCAGGCCAAACCTTTCCATCAAATCCATCGCCTTTTTTTCTGCGGTTATCTTATCCATTCCAAAGGTATGAATCAATGGCAATGTGATATTTTTAAGTGCGGTCAGATGAGGAAACAGTCCGTTGCTCTGAAATACGAAGCCGATTTGCTTGCGATACTCGTTTAAACGTTGCGCGTTGTTATCGACCCAAGTTCCGTTAAGCGCAAACTTTCCTTCATTTGCCGGCAACAGACCGCCAAGAACGCGCAGAAGCGTTGATTTACCGCCACCGCTAGGACCGATGATCGCAAGGGCTTTACCTTCGATGGTTTCCGTCAGCTTATCCAACACGACTTGCGATCCGAAACGAACGGTCAAATCGCTGAATTCAAATTTCATATCGGTTGCTCCTTTCCAGCCAGCGCGAGAGCATGGATACCGGGAAAGTCAACAGTAAATAAAGCACGGCTAAAACGATATAACTGGTATAGTATGTCGAGTAATTGGTTGCGGTAATTTCCTTGGTGACTTGCATCAGTTCAATGATGGCAATGGTCGATAATAAGGATGAGTCCTTGATGACTGAGGCAAACTGACCGGCAATCGCCGGTATGATTCGGATGATTAGCTGCGGAAGCAATACCAATCGAAACATCTTGAGCTTGGTCAGTCCGATCGAACGGGCAATTTCCATCTGTTTCGACTCAATGGAATTGACACCGCCACGAATGATTTCCGAAATGTATGCACCTTCAAATACGGACAGAATGATCACTCCTGCCACAAAGCGATTGGACAATCCCCAGGCCGTTCCGATAATGTAATAGAAGAAGATGATCTGAACAAGCAACGGTGTCCCACGGATGATTTCGACGTAAGCAGCAGCCAAGTCTTTGATGATCATCCAGCGGCTTCGCCGAGCCAATACGACCAGCGCTCCCAATATCAGAGAAAGCAACATCGAAAATAAACTGATTTGCACAGTCAAAACGAATCCTTGATAAAACCGGATCCGATATGCCCACATTTGAGTAAAATCAAAATTGACATTGGCTTTAACCGCTGAAAATACTAAGAAAGATGCAATGATCAAAAATACGCCAAGCCAAGAAAATATCCGTTTCATTCTCATCTCAGTCAAAGAAGAAAGCGAATCCCAAATCATCAAACAGCTCTTTTTCTTCTTTCAGATATTGTTCGACAATCGGTTCAAACCCCTTATCCTCTTTAAACTTTTTCAAAAAAGCATTAAACTGCGCTACCAATGGACTTCCCTTTTTAAAAGCAGCTCCCCAAAATTCCGGTTGCTGATTGTCAATGAATACCGTTTTCGTTTTATCCGGATACTGCTGATAATTGCGCACGATGGTCAGCTGATCGTATATGAATGCATCAGCACGGCCATTGATGACCTCTGCGATAGCAGCACTTTCATCATCCAGACGCAACACTTTGGCTAGTGGAAAATTGTTGGTGACATAGAAATCCCCGGTACTGCCGGTTTTCACCGCAATCGTCCGATCGGTATTATTCAAATCACTTGAAACTGTAACCGGGCTGTCCTTATTTACCAAAAATGCCAGATATGCTTTGGCATAGCCATCTGAAAAGTCAACGCTTTCCTTCCGAACTTCCGTAATCGTCATGGATGAAATGACCAAATCCACTTTGTCTGTCTGCAATGCCGGTATCAGACCGGTCCAGTTGATATTTTCAATTATGACTTCCCTGCCCAAATACTCGCCAAACGCTTTGGCAAGTTCGACACTGACACCCATGGGATTGCCACTGTCGTCTTTGGTTTCAAATGGCGGGTAGGCCAACTCCATGCCAACGACCAACGCATCCGACTGTTTATCTGAACAACCGGCAAACATCAATGACAGAAGCAATAAAACCAATAGTTTTTTCATAGACTCACCTCATAAAAACAATACCTATTTTCTTAATAATAGTCAACAAAAGAAAAAGCCGTTGCCGGCTTAGTTTTTAGGAGTACAGCGTGCACAGACGCCTTTGAAGGTCAAATCATGAGAGATAATCGAAAATGATGTTTTATCACGGATTTCTTTGTCAAGCTGCTCATGATAAGGAATATCGACATCAAACAGCTGATTGCATTTGATGCACTGAATGTGATAATGCGGATGGATCGTCGGGTCAAATACAGTAGCACCTGAACCGTTGGCTATTTCACGCAATTCCTGTGTATCGACCATTTCGTGTAAAATACGGTAAACCGTGGCCGGAGATATGCGTGGATTAACCTTAATTACCCGATTATAAATCTCTTCAGCGCATGCATGCGTGTTAAGATCTCTTACTATTTTTCTTACCAGGCTTTTTTGTTTTGTGTTTCTTTTTTCCATGTTATCTCCTCTCACCATAGGACATAATTATATGCGAATTCGTGAAATTTTGCAAATATTTATCTTATTTTAAAGTCATGGACACATCATTTTTTTCGATTGCTTCCGAAAACGCCTTTCGGTCACGCTCTGTCATAAGACCCTTCACCAACCATGACAAAAAAGCGATGGCAATAATGTTAAATACCAGTCGGATGATGGTAAACTTGATACCCAGATTTGAAAATTCAAATAACAGCAATGGAATCTTGAGAGTGGACCATGCTCCTAAAAAAACCAGAATATTGATGATTGATACACCTTTTTTAGCCATCGTGTAAGTGATGGGAAATGCCGCATACAACGGACCGGCCGCTGCGGATCCCAATAGAAATGCAAACAGCATTCCTTTGAATCCGGAATTATCACCCATCCAGGCAATAACTGTTTCTCGTTTGACCCAAACATCCAACAGTCCCATTAATACAAAAATTGGGGGCAATACAAGTAACATTTCTTTTAAATTCAACGCCGCTTGCTCAAATGCCACGGTGCCCTGATCATAACCCAAAATCAAAATTGACAGGTTTATGGCTATCAATACTAAAATCAATCGATATCGTTTGATTATGGCAGCCATATCATCAACCCCCCAATCACAAATGCGATTAATACAGAGTAAATCAATGCTGCCAGATTACGTTTCAATGCCAATCCGGTACCAAGGAACTTTTTCTCCATCGGAAACGTAATGATTCCGACCATCATCAAAGTAGATATGAAAGCCGCCATCTGGGTATATCCGGCATTTAGCTTTAATAGATTGGAAGCTAACGGAAAAGCTATAAAACCTGGAATCAATGTTATAGAACCCAACAAAGATGCAACAAGCACGCCCCATATCCCGGAACTTTCACCGATCAGTGATGAAATGAACGCCGGTGATATCCATGCCATCGTGATCCCAATAACCATCAGCACTGCCAACATCGCCGGCAGTATATTCTCAATGGACTTCCATGCCTTTTTCAAAGCTGTTCGCGTTTTTTTCTTGTCTTTTGAATACGAGAAAACCATGGCGGCAACGGCGATCATATAAATAACCGCATTAAATGCGCTCATCTGAATCCTCAAGATGCAACTGACTGAATATCGAATCCACGGCCTTTGCCAAGCCGGTGTATTCCAAATGTTCAAACGTACCATCATCCGCAGCTTGTGTTAATTTCGCATAAATCGGCAGTTTAGCCAGCACACGGATTCCATGCTTTTTAGCAAACTCTTCTACCCGGCCTTCCCCAAAAGGATAAATCCGCTCATTGCAACACGGACATTCCATATAACTCATATTCTCGACGATTCCCAGAATCGGGACATTCATCTGATTGGCCATATCGATAGCTTTGGCAACGATCATCGACACCAAATCTTGTGGTGTCGTAACCAGTACGATACCGTCGATGGGCAATGACTGATAAATTGTCAGCGGCACATCGCCGGTACCCGGAGGCATATCGATATACAGGACATCCAAATCTCCCCAGAGCACTTTCGAATAGAAATCCTTGACCGCACCGTTGATCAGAAGCCCCCGCCACATAACGGCCTTGTCCTCTTCATCCAACAGCATATTGGAAGTGATGATTTTGATTTCCCGTTGGGTCACTGCCGGGTAAATCAATCCGTCTTCCGTTCCATACGCCCGGTCATTGATATTGAACATTTTGCCGATAGAGGGACCGGTAATGTCCGCATCAAGAATGCCGGTAAAATATCCTTTTTCACTGGTGTTGACTGCGAGCAGTCCGGTGACTGAAGATTTCCCTACGCCACCCTTACCGCTGACCACGGCTACGACTTTTCGGACTTGACTTTGCTTATTCATCTTTACTTTGAACGGATCAAAGCGCGGATCTTTTTCTTTACTCATCTATTTCACTCTCGTTTCTACGGTGGTTATACTTTTTCGGCAATCATTGCGAATCACAAACAACTTGATCGCGGTTGTGCCCATGTACAATCATAAAAAAGACTTGACCATAAGTCAAGTCAAGCAATTATCCAAAGCGGCCGGTAATGTAGTCTTCCGTACGTTTGTCCCGCGGATTAGCAAATATTTCTGAAGTCAACCCAAACTCGACGATCTCACCCAATAAGAAGAAAGCTGTGTTGTCGGAAATCCGGGCGGCCTGTTGCATGGAGTGGGTCACAATGACGATCGTATAATCCTTTTTCAGTTCTTCAATCAACTCTTCGATTCGCTGTGTTGCCATCGGATCCAGTGCGGATGTCGGCTCATCCATCAGCAGCACTTCCGGTTCCATGGCCAATGCACGGGCGATGCAGAGCCGTTGTTGCTGTCCGCCGCTTAACCGGGTGGCTGATTCGGTCATGCGGTCTTTGACTTCATTATATAAAGCAGCTTGTTTCAGTGCTTTCTCCACGATTCCCTTCAGGATTTCTTTATTTTTGATGCCCTGCTGACGCGGGCCATAGGCAACATTGTCAAAGATGCTCATCGGAAACGGATTGGGTTTTTGAAAGACCATGCCTACTTTCTTTCTCAGCTCAATAACATCGACCCCCGCACCTTGTACCGGCTCTCCGTTGAAACGGATGATTCCATCGACTTTGACATTGTCAATCAAATCATTCATCCGATTCAGACAGCGTAAAAATGTGCTTTTCCCGCATCCTGAAGGTCCGATCAGTGCCGTGACCTTGTTTCGATAAATAGGCAGATTGATATTGGTTAAGGCATTAAATTCACCATAGTTTAAACGTAATCCTTGCGTTTCAATTACTTTTTCCATAATTACATCCCTTTCCTCGTGAGCAGCTTCACACCGATTTTCACAGATACATTGATAACCAATACGATGGCCAGAATCAATATGGCTATGGTGCTGGACAGAGCGATGTTGGCTGGTTCATCGGTCATCATCGACCAAATATGAACCGCTAATGAAGTTGATGGCTCGTATATATTGACAGTATCTTTGATTGCGGCACCCAAAACGAAAATAAGTGCTGC
>JANJWY010000212.1 GCA_024709285.1 Erysipelotrichaceae bacterium | reverse complement strand
TTGAGATTGTGATATAGTTTTATTAACATAATTTCGGGGGTGTGATGTAGATTGAAAAAGTATCAAAATTTTGTGACGAATGGTTTTCATTTCAAACCGGATCAGCCTGAATATTGGCAAACGTATCTGATCAATAACATTTTATTGATTTTGATACCGATTTTCATTTTTTTGATTATCCTCAATATATTCGTTCATCGCCTTTATCTTATTGCTTTTATTGATACTGTGGCTATCCTGTTTGCAATGTTTTTATTAATCTATTTTCACAGAAAGAATGATATAAAAAGAACTTCTCTGTTTTCAGTCATTCTGTATACTTCACTTCTTATTGCTTACATCATAATTTCCGGACCCAGTGATTATGCGTTTGCCTGGATCATGGTTTTTCCACCTATATCCTATTTCTTACTTGGTCGAAACACCGGAAGATTAGTCACTATCCTCTCATTTATAGTCATTTTTATGGGAATATTGGTATTTTCACCTCCTTGGCTATCGAATGATTTAAACCTTCTGTCATTTATTAATCTGTTGTTTGCTGCGATTTGTGTGACCATCCTCATATCGTTTTCTGAGTTAAGTCGGGCAAAGGCATATGATTTCATTAAGCTGAAAAATGAAGAATTGATGCGTCTTTCTCATACCGATGCATTGACTGGGATAAGTAACCGTTTAAAACTGGATGAAGTCATGATGAAGGAACTGGCTCGTATCCGACGTGGCACACCGCATTTCAGTGTCCTCATGGGAGATTTGGATTTGTTTAAGCGTGTTAACGATAATTACGGACATTTAGCCGGAGATCAGATTCTGGTTGAGATAGCCTCTGCTATAACAATGATTTGTCGCTTGTCGGATACAGTCGGCCGTTGGGGTGGAGAAGAGTTTCTTATCATTTGTCCGGAAACTTCCGGTGAAGGAGCGATGATTCTTGCGGAAAAAATTCGGAGATCTGTCGAAATGTTGCCATTGCATCGCTATGGTACTGTCACGATCAGTTTAGGTGTTACTCAAAGCAAATTGGACGATGATATAAACACAATCATTCACCGAGCTGACAAGGCGTTATACTTGGCTAAATCAGCTGGTCGCAATCAAGTACGCTCTGTTTTCAGCACAGAAATACAGCTGTCACTTGACGAAACGATTGTTTCGTAAGTGAGGTTTGGGTGAAAAAAGACCGGATTTCTGTCAATGACTTGATAATCTGATTTGTTAGTAGCATAATAAAACTAACAAGGAGGGCAAATATGTCAAAACTGACGACGATTGAAGGCATTGGTGAAGTTTACGAAGCTAAGTTTATTGAAGTTGGGATTAAATCTGTAGAAGCACTTCTTGAGGCTGGTGCAACTAAAAAAGGTCGCATCGACCTTGCTGAGAAAACGGGTATCTCTGAAAAACTCGTACTGAAATTTGTTAATCATGCGGATTTGTTTAGAATTAAAGGAATTGGCGGTGAATATGCCGAATTGCTTGAAGCTGCCGGAGTTGATACCGTAGTAGAACTTGCTGGTCGGCGACCGGACAATCTGACAGTAAAGTTGGCTGAGGTCAATGAAGAGAAGAAACTGGTTCGACGGGTTCCGGTTGTCAAGGATGTTGAAAAGTGGGTAGAACAAGCCAAAGAACTGCCCAGAGCCGTATTCTATTAACAGAAGGACACATCGTAAGATGTGTCCCTTTTTTATTTAGCGATTGATTTCTTAATCAGTTCGATGACTTCTTCAGCAGTACCTAAGGTAAGTGCTTTTTCAGCCATGACCTTCATTTCCGCGAAACTTAACTCGCGAACCATTTTTCGGGCACCTAGAATCGATGATGCTGACATAGAGAATTCATCCAGACCCAATCCTAACAGAACGGGAACGGCCAATTCTTCCCCGGCCATTTCACCACACATACCGACCCACTTGCCTTCTTTATGTCCGCCATCAATGGTCATTTTGATCAAGCGCAGCAACGAAGGGTTATAAGGTTGATATAAATATGCGACTTTCTCACTCATCCGATCAGCAGCCATGGAGTATTGAATTAAGTCATTGGTTCCAATGCTCATAAAATCAACTTCCTTAGCGAACTGGTCAGCAAGGACAGCTGCGGCCGGTATTTCGACCATGATGCCTAACTGATATTTTCCGACTTTGTGACCTTCATAAATCAAGTTTTCTTTTTCATCTTCGATGATTGCTTTAGCATCTCTGAATTCTTTAAGGGTGGCAATCATCGGGAACATGATGCAAAGATTTCCATAGAGACTGGCTCTGAGCAATGCACGCAACTGTGTACGGAATATATCGGTGCGATCCAAACATAAGCGAATGGCACGATATCCCAAAAAAGGATTCATCTCCTTTGGGAACGGTAAATAGGATAACTCTTTATCTCCCCCGATGTCCAACGTACGGACAACGACCGGCTTGTTTTTCATACGTTCCAAAACTGTCTTGTAAGCTTCAAATTGTTCTTCTTCTGTAGGCAGTGCGGTTGCATCCATATATAAAAATTCTGTACGATACAAACCTACACCTTCGCCACCGTTATTTAAAACACCGACAACATCATTGGGCGTTCCGATATTTCCGACCAACTCAACATGATGGCCATCCGTTGTGACACTTTCAGCATCTTTAAGTACTTTAAGACTTTGCTTCATTTCCGCAAAACGGTTAGCTTTATTTGTATAATGCCTGATTTCTTCTTCCGTAGGTTTGATAATGACAACACCATCCAACGCATCTAAAATGATACTGTCTCCATGATCACATTTCGAAAGTAAATCCCCTGCGCCAACCACCGCAGGAATTTCAAGACTGCGAGCCATGATTGCTGAATGTGACGTACGTCCGCCGATTTCTGTTGCGAAACCTTTTGTAAATGCTTTATTTAACTGAGCAGTATCCGAAGGTGTCAAGTCGTGAGCAACAATGACAACTTCCTCATCAATTAATGCCAGATTCGGAATCATTACGTTACAAATGTGACATTTGATTCGATAAGTTACATCCTTGATATCTGCAGCTCTTTCCTTAAAATAAGCATCATCCATTGCTTCAAACATTGAAATAAACATACCGCCGACTTCATTGACCGCAAACTCAGCGTTAATACCTTCAGATTTGATCATCTCTTCGATCTGACCGATGAATTCGGGATCTTGAGTTACCATAAGATGAGCATCAAATATTGCTAACTCTTCATCTGTAAGCTTTCCTACAGCTTTCTTCTGAATGGTTTCAATATCTCTTTGAGTCTTCTCTAAAGCTATACTAAGCTTACTGATTTCAGATTCAGGATCCGATGTCTTACGTTCAATATGCAGAACCGGATGTTCCAGTTTATACACCTTAGAAACAACTACACCTGATGAAGCCGCAATTCCCTTGTACATAAAAGTCCTCCTTATTTCTTTTTCGCAACTAAATTCACTACGTCACTGATACTTCTGCACCCCAGTAACTCATCATCTGAAAATGTGATATTGAGCTCTTTTTCCAACTCCAAAAGGACTTCAACCAAGTCCAGTGAATCAATCCCAATATCCTTCAATGTAGAATTTTCGGTCAGTTGACCGGTCTTAATACCCCGATTTTCCAATAGCGTTTTCAGTCTCAAAAAAGTATCCATGTTGTGCACCTCTGTATCATTTTAACATTTTTCGACCATGCAAGCAACGAATAAATGTGTCCATGCTCTGATGCTTATGACGGTAAAAAGAACTGCGGGAATAGTATTCCAAATACCAGTTCGGACTTGTTTTCTCCATGAATTCTTTAGTAATTATCTTCTTTTGTTCATCGTTTAGCTGAGAAAGTGCATGTCTCATCAAACGATCAAAATCATGATTATAATAATAGTCCTTATACTCGCTCCTCTGGTTTTCACTCACCATTTTACACTGTCCCCACAAAACAAACAAATAAGAAATCAGCTGTTTCTTCTCCCCAAAACTAGTCATGATTTTCACCTCTAGTTTCATTTATGCATTAAATCTGATTATTCCTTGATATAAACAAATATCTTTTCATTTTGTATATTTAGTGTTAGAATACACAGTGTAAATTCAAAAAGAAAGTTGGGATATTTTGGAAGCTCTATATGAAGTGATTCATCACTTTGTCATTGATTTGACAAAACTATTAATGTTGTTATTGGAATTGACAGGTGCAGGCATTATTATTGTCGTTGCTTTTCAAACATTATGTCGGTTCATTAAGCTTAAGTACAAGCAGACTTCAACGGAATTGCGTATTCGGTTAGGCCGCGGAATTGCATTAGGATTATTGTTCTATTTAGCCGCAGAAGTATTGCGCTTGATCACCATCCGCGATTATACCGATTTAGCCATTGTCAGCGCCATTATCATCCTGCATGTCATCGTGTCTGTTTTGGTCAGCTGGGAAGTTGGTCACAGTTTGAAACATGTCAAGGAAGAAGTTGAATACGACCACGAGTCTGACGGAAGATTTTAATCCGAACACAAAAAACAGTCCAAACGGACTGTTTTTTTTAGCGCAGGAATATCAACCAGACGACACCAATCATAAAACCGATAACTGCAAGCATCGCCGGCATGATCGTGATCATGGCAGCGATGATCATTGCCATCATATCACCTTTTTCAAACTCTGTATTCTTCAACTTTTCTTCGTAATCCCGTATTTCTTCCTTCGTGTATTTCGGGGGTTTCGGTCTAGTCAGCGTCTTTTGTCCTTAAGTGACATGCAACGAAGTGACCGGGTTCAATTTCCTCCCACTTCGGTGTGACCACTTTGCATTTATCAAATGCATAGCGACATCTTGTGTGGAATTTGCACCCTTTCGGAGGTTTGATCGGCGAAGGAATATCACCTTCAAGAATCGTTAGTTCTTGCTTGACGACATCCGTACGAGGAATAGCTTCTAGAAGCGCTTCAGTATACGGATGCAACGGATTTTCGAAGATTTGATCAGAAGTAGCCAACTCAACCATATTGCCCAAATACATGACACCGATGCGATCGGAAATATACTTAACGACGCTCAAATCATGGGTAATGAACAGGTATGTCAAATTGTTTTCTTTCTTCAAATCACTTAATAAGTTAATGATCTGTGATTGAATCGAAACGTCCAGAGCACTGACCGCTTCGTCACATACGATAAACTTCGGATTCAAGGCCAAAGCACGGGCAATCCCAATACGTTGACGCTGACCACCGGAGAATTGATGAGGATAACGATGGATAAAGTACGGAGCTAATCCGCATTGATCCATGATCTTTGTAATATATTCAGTGTATTTCTCACTGTTAGAATCTTTAAACACATCATGTGCCAACAAGCCTTCACCAATGATCTGACCAACCGTCAAACGCGGATTGAGCGAAGAGTAAGGATCCTGGAAGATGATTTGCATATCACTGCGAAGTTCACGCATTTCTTCTCTTGTTAAGCGGGAAAGATCGATGCCGTTGTCTTCAAAAGCAGCAAACTCAGCATAATGCGGTTGACCTTTTGCCTGATCATGCAACTGAGAAAGTTTGACACGAATCGGCTTTTCAAATTCCATCAGTTTCGCAAGTTCGTCCTTCCAGACTACAACCTTCGCGGACAGTTTATCATCCAACTCACCGGCTTCAAGTTTTTTCTTAGCCATGCGAAGTTTACGATTGATTGCTGCTGTTTTTTCCAAATGCTCATGCAACTCATTCAATTGAGTGGACACCAGTTTCAAATCGGGATGAACCAATAAGCCACCGGCAATTCTCAACATATTGAGATACATATTATTCAGCGCTTTTTCACGGTTCAGAACTTTTTCTTCTGCCGCAGCTTTTTCAACGGGATCTGCAATTTTATCTGCAGCAACTTTCGTAGCCTCATGAATCTTCTTTTCATTCAAATACTTCGGAAATGCATCCGGAATATTCTTGATGACCTCACCGACATACTTTGGTGCAAACTCAGAGATCGAACGTCCATAGAATAAAGTCGAACCGTCGGTTTGATTATATAATTGCAAAATCGTACGTCCCAACGTCGATTTTCCGCAACCGGACTCACCGACCAAGCCGAAAGTTTCACCTTCAAGAATATCGAGGGTGATACCGTCATTTGCTTTTACAAACAGACGCTCTCTTTGGAAAACACTTCTCTTTTTGATTGGGAAGTACTGCTTCAGGTTTTGAATTCTGATTAGAACTTTTTTATTCTCCACTGCTACGCACTCCCTTCTTCGGATAGAAGCAACGAATAGACTGCTTCTCGCTTATCTTAACCAATTCAGGTTCCTCATTATGACACTTCGCAGTTGCATACTTACAACGAGGTGCAAATTTACAACCTTTCGGCAAATCCAACGGATGAGGTACTGCACCTGGAATTACATCCAGTTTTTGGCTCTTATCACTATTTAAACTCGGAATGGACTTTAACAATCCTTCTGTATACGGATGCATATATTCCGTCGTCTTATCCGTAAATACATATTCGACCGGAGCGGTTTCAACGACTTGTCCGCAATACATGACCGCAACATCGTCTGCCATTTGATTAATGACACCCAAGTCATGAGTAATGAAGATGATCGATGCGCCAAATTCGGTTTTCAGTTCATTCATCAAGCGTAAAATCTGTGCCTGAATCGTAACATCCAACGCAGTAGTCGGTTCATCGGCAATCAGCAGTTTCGGCTGACAAGCCAACGCCATCGCAATCATGACCCGTTGGTTCATACCGCCGGACAACTGGAATGGATACATATTTACTACTTCTTCCGGATTGGAAATTTTAACGGCTGCCAACATGTCGATCGAACGAATATGCGCCTCTTTTTTATCCAAACCTTGATGAAGCATCAAAACTTCACTTATTTGCTTGCTTACGGTAAACACCGGATTCAAACTTGTCATCGGTTCTTGGAAAATGATTGAAATATCATTACCGCGAATATGGCGCATTTCTGTTTCAGTAGCAGCTGCTAAGTCTTTTCCGTCAAACAAAATTTCACCTTGGTATATTTTTTGATTCGCTTCAAACAAACGAAGAATACTCATCGCCGTCTGACTCTTACCACTACCTGATTCACCTACGATACCTAATGTTCTTCCTTCTTCTACTTTCAAAGTCACGCCATATACTGCTTTTATTAGTCCGCGACGCGTAGTGAAGTAGGTATGTAAGTTATTGATTTCTAATAATGCCATTGAAATTACCTCTACTTTTCATTGTTCTTGGGGTCCATAGCGTCTCGCAAACCGTCACCGATAATATTTACGGTTAGCGCAGCAATTAATACCGCAACGGCAGGAAGAATCCATCTCCACCAATAGAACGTGATGACCGTCGAGTCTTGAGCACCGGTTAACATATTACCCCATGACGGTGAGGGAGGTATTACGCCGAATCCTAAGAATGACAAGCCGGCTTCAGTCAATAAGCTGCCCGCATATCCCAATGTCATGCTGACGATAACGACGTTGATGACATTTGGCAATATGTGTCTTAAAATAATAACATTTGAACGAATTCCCAAAGCACGTGCAGCTAAAACGAAATCCTTCTCACGTTCAGCCAGAATCTGACCGCGTACTAAGCGCGCCAATCCGGTCCAAGAGATAACTCCCAAAATGACCATGATTAACAACAACCGCTCAGTTTGCGATAAAATACCACCGACAAATGACGACAACGTAATAGCCATTGGCAAGAATGGGAATGAGTTAATGACTTCGGTAAAGCGCATCAGGATATTGTCAATCCAACCGCCATAGAACCCGGAAACCAAACCAACCAACAAACCAATGAATGTAGAAATCAAAACAGCAACTGCTCCAACGGTCATCGTTACACGACCGCCATGAATCAAACGCATTAACATATCGCGGCCTAAATCATCCGTTCCAAGATAATAACCGTCTTGACCCCAACCGTAAGAAGTTCCATCTTCTGCGATTGCATACGTCTGATAATAATTTGCAGCAATAGAAGTGACTTTTTTGTCAGCCAACGCTTTTGGAATCGTCAGCTGATTAAATGAGTTACTTCCCCAGACAAAAATCTTACCTGATGCAGCTAAAGCTATAAAATGAGCACGTCCGGCTTCAACCGAAACGATCTTCTCGTTTTCGATGCCTTCCGGAAGAGTCAGTAAACCATACTCGTTTTCACCCCAGACATAAACCTGTCCAACCGAGTCCACAGCAACCGCAGTTCTTACAGTTACGGCAGCATCAACGATTTTAACATCCTTATTGGCAATCGGTACAGGGATGCGATCCAAAGCCGTCTGTCTTTCGCCCATGATTCCAATCGAACCATCGTCAAGAATCAACAGTATGTTGTAAGGTGCCTGTGCAGCCTTTACGATACGTCCCTGAAATGCGGAAGGAACGATATCCAATCCCGTTGCAAATGTCGTACCCCAAACGTGGATTTTATTCTTATTTGTCAAAATAGCCGAATATTGATCTCCTGCCAGAATGTCTACAACATTTTCAAGCATAAGAATCGCTTCAATTTCAGTAGGAACGATTGCCTGTTTGAAGTTGTTGTTACCCCAACCGTAAATCTTGCCTGTAGTAGTCAGAGCAATCGCATGACGGTCACCTGCCGCAATTTTCTTAATTTGCAAAGCATTGACTTCCGCCGGAATTTTGGTAGAACCCAAAACATCCTGACCCCAAGCATAAACATTTCCATCTTGACCCAAACCGATACCAAAGGTTGAACCATTGGAGATTTGAACAAGACCGGCCTTTTTTGCTTCATTTGTAATATTTGTATAACCCAATCCAGGTTTTGTATTGCGCATGATCGGATTGGTCTCTAGAATCGTTAACGGATTCAAAGCTGCCCCGATAAATACGACAGAAAGCATAATCGTAAATCCTATCAACCCGCCAATAGCCAGTTTATTGCGAAAGAAGTTCTTAACAATAACCTTTGAAGGGCTCATGATAGCTTCTTCTGCCAACATATCGATGGGTTTTTTCATCTTGCCAAAACTGAACAGAGAGCCGACCAGTCTGCCAAAAGAACCTAATGTACGCAAAAATGCGTTTTCTTTTTTATCCATTTGCCGTTTCCTCTATTTCAATTTCACGCGCGGATCAACCAATGCATAGCCAATATCCATAATGATATTCGCCGACAGCGTTAATACCGCATAGAACATATTCATGGTTAAAACAACCATGTAATCCCGCTGGTTGAGCGCTTGAATCAATACGTAGCCGATCCCGTTCCATGCAAAGATAGTTTCGGTAATAGCTGCTCCGCCAAACAAACCTACCAATGAACCGGCAACCAAAGTAACGACCGGAATCAAAGCGTTTTTGAATGCATGCGAGTAAATGATGACTTTTTCGCTTAAGCCTTTTGAACGAGCCGTACGAATAAAATCCTTACTTATAATTTCAATCATGGCGTTACGCACGTAACGAATCGTGCCCGCCAAACTGCCAATCGTCAATGTAATTACCGGCAAGGTCATATAACGTGCCCAAGCCAGAATATCGGTCCAATCTCCCTTCAACATAAACGGCATGCCACCACCCGGCAATAATCGCAGCGTGATCGCAAAGACATATATGAAGATGAGTCCGATAAAGAATACCGGCATAGACAGTCCCACCAATGAGAAAACCTGCCAGAACGAATCAAACAGAGAATGTCGTTTGACCGCAGAGCGAATGCCCACTGGAATGGAGACCAAGAAGGAAAAAACCAGAACAAAAACATTCAATCGAATTGAATTTACCAGCGGCGTTGCGATAACTTCTGTTACAGGACGTTGGAATGACGTAGAAACGCCAAAATCGCCCTGCATGGTGTTATACATCCAACGGACATATTGTTCCGGCAATGACTTATCCAATCCCAAACGGGCTTTGATCGTGTCATAGTAATACTGTCTGAGCTCTTCGGTCTTTACACCTGCAGGAATCATCAGCTTGACTGGATCGCCCGGCATGGCCTTAAAGATACCAAACAACATGATTGAAATAATAATGATTACGGGGATTAGTGAAAAGAATCTTCTAAGGAAAAATTTTACCATGTTTCATAACTCCTTACGCATAGAAAATTAAAGGGATAGAGGACCCCTATCACCTTTAATTTCCTAATTTTCTAGATTTTAATTCTTAAGATTATTCGCCTTCAACAGTTACATCAAGGATAGCTCTCGACCATGTGTATAACGGAGTCGTTACTAAGCCTTTAACGCGATTGCTGAATACATCGAAGTACTCATTGGAGTAAATAGGAATGTTCGGCAGTAATTCGTTCCAACGGATTTGGTAATCCAACCACAACTCAGCATATCTTTCTTTTTCAGTAGGATCTAAAGCTCTCATCTTTTCTGTCAAGTAGTCAATTTGTGAGTCATTCAATTGGTTAGCATTTTGCCATGTTCCCAACCAGTCGCTGTGCATTGAATAATATGGGTCATAAACAGCGGAGAAGTTAGTAGCCAAGTTAAATGTATGGAATTTTCTTTCAGCCGGGTCAAGTTCGTATGCATAGTAGTAATTTGTCAGCAATGCATTGAAATCTTGTTCTTCCCAAGTGAATTTAACGCCAGCTTTGTTCATGCCTTCCGGCCATTTGGTACCGATCAAAACAGTAATCGGGTTTGCTGTAGTACCTAAGTGGTTGATTTGCAGAACTTCGCCTTCAGCAGTGTGTCTCCAGTAACCTTCAGCAGCTTTTGCCGGGTCAAACGGAGTAACGCCATCAGCTTCAAACTTATACGGAGTCATATCTAACAATTCGTTAGCTTTTTGTACATTATAAGTATAGTTAATCAATTTTTCAGCAACTAATTCTTTTTGAGTTTGATACATCCATTGTGCCAAACCGTATTCACCGTTAACAGCAGCACCGTAACCACCCAAAATTTCTGTTAAGAAGATATTGCGGTCGATTAAGTATGCCAATGCCTGACGGACTTCAACGAATTTTGTCGGACCGAAGTCTGTATGGAAAGCGATCAAACCATAACCGTTACGTAAGTAAGATGTTACATCAGCGGTTGTAGCTGCTTTAGCTTTTTCGATCTTGTTACCTTGAACAACACCGGATACTAAGTCGATGTCACCAGAAATAACGAGGTCAACGTCTGTGTTTTGGTCAACGTATTTAACGATGACAGTTTCCAGTTTAGCTTTAACACCGCGATAATCGCCGGCATAATTCGGGTTGTTCTTTAAAGTAACAACGTCGTTTTCAAAGCTTTCGAAAGTAAACGGACCAGAAACTACTGTCGGTTTGAAACGTTCTGTTGTAGCAACTTTTTGAGCAACAGCAGCAACATCACCAACCAAAGCATTGCCTTCTTCATTGAAAGTCAAATCCGGTGCCCAAGCAGCCATCGGAGACGGACCAAATGCAGCATAGGAAACTTCATAGAAGTAAGGGAGGTTTTCAGCAGCGATCGTAATAGCGAAATTGTTATCGTCGATCAGCTTAACGCCTGCAAACTTGTCAACAACGCCTGTCTTATAATCGTTATATCCAACCAAGGAATCACCGGTTGAAGATGTAGCACCTGCTGCCGTCCAAGCCGGGTTAGCCGAGAATAAGATATCGAATACAAAGTCTTTAGCGGAAACAG
>JANJWY010000197.1 GCA_024709285.1 Erysipelotrichaceae bacterium | reverse complement strand
ATCGTTTTAATTTGATGGTTTTGTAAGGTGCAACCGTTTTCAAGTTCTTCGAATTCGTGTATAATCAAGGCAGTACAGGAGTGAGAACATGGAATATGTAATTGAGATGTTGAACATCACAAAGGAGTTTCCCGGCATCATAGCCAATGACGATATTACCTTACAGGTTCGTAAAGGTGAAATCCATGCATTGCTTGGTGAAAACGGAGCAGGCAAATCAACACTTATGAGTGTTTTGTTTGGACTTTATATCCCTGAAAAAGGTGTTATCAAAGTCCGTGGCAAAGAAGTAAAAATCCACAATCCAAACGATGCCAATGACTTGGGTATCGGAATGGTCCATCAGCATTTTAAACTCGTACACAATTTCACGGTTTTGGAGAACATCGTTTTAGGTGTTGAAACCGTAAAAAACGGATTTCTGAAAATGGATGAAGCCCGGGCAAAAATCGTTAATCTGAGCAAACAGTACAATCTTCGTATTGAACCCGATGCGATCATCGAAGATATTTCTGTGGGAATGCAGCAGCGCGTTGAGATTTTAAAAATGCTGTATCGTGAAAACGACGTCCTGATTTTTGATGAGCCGACCGCAGTTTTGACACCGCAGGAAATCGATGAGCTCATGAAGATTATGAAACGATTGGTTGAAGAAGGAAAATCGATCATTTTCATTACGCACAAACTCAATGAAATCAAAGCTGTGGCCGATCGTGTTTCTGTTTTGCGAAAAGGTAAATACATCGGAACCGTGGATGTTGCCGTTACTTCAAAAGAAGAAATGTCTGAGATGATGGTTGGCCGTAAGGTCATATTTGAGATAGAAAAAGGTGAGCCGAAGATTGGTGATAATGTTCTTACTGTAAGAAATCTTTCCATCAATTCCAAAGTTCACGGCAAATCTGCCGTAAACAATGTTTCCTTTGATTTGCGCAAAGGTGAAATATTGTGTGTTGCTGGCATTGAGGGTAATGGACAGACTGAACTGATTTATGCACTGACCGGATTATTGCCGGTTGATGGAGGTGAAATCTACTATAAAGGAGAAGAAATCACGCACAAATCAATACGTCACAGAAACAGTACCGGGATTTCGCATATTCCTGAAGACCGTCATAAACATGGTCTGGTATTGGATTATACATTGGCTGAAAATCTGGTATTGCAGACATACTTTCTGAATCAGTTTCAAAAACGTGGCTTTATCAATTTTAAAGAACGATTGAAAAATGCCAAAGCCATGATCGAGCAATATGACATTCGCAGCGGTGAAGGTCCGATTACCTTGGTTCGCAGTATGTCGGGAGGCAATCAGCAGAAAGCCATTGTAGCCCGTGAGGTGGAAAAAGATCCGGATGTGATCATTGCCGTACAGCCGACGCGTGGTTTGGATGTCGGTGCAATTGAGTACATCCACAATCAGTTAATCAAGCAAAGAGATATGGGCAGTGCTGTTTTATTGGTTTCCTTGGAACTGAGTGAGGTTTTGGGAATCAGTGATCGTATTCTTGTCATGTATGAAGGTGAAATCGTCGGTGAGGTAAATCCTGCCGAAGTCACACAACAAGAATTAGGTTTGTATATGTCGGGATCGAAGAGAGGAGCCGGTTATGAACGTAAAGAAACTGTTAAGTAATCGCTCGTTTAAGAGTATCTCAGCATCCGTATTTGCGATATTGTTCGGCTTACTGATCGGGTATATCATTTTGCTTATCAGTAATCCTGCACAAGCGACACGCGGGTTCATCATTATTTTAAATGGTGGATTTAATGGCGGATTACGGGGTGTCGGAAACATGTTGCATAACGCAATGCCGATCATTTTGACCGGATTGTCCGTCGGATTTGCTTTTAAGACAGGATTGTTCAACATCGGTGCTTCCGGTCAGTTTATTCTCGGTGCATTCGCTGCTATTTATATTGGTGTGAAGTGGACTTTTATACCATCCGGATTTTTATGGATCGTTGCTTTGGCAGGTGCCATGCTTGCTGGTGCTCTCTGGGGTGCGATAGCCGGTATCTTGAAAGCATTCAGAAACGTTAATGAAGTCATCACATCCATCATGCTAAACTACATCGGCA
Organism: Erysipelotrichaceae bacterium; assembly: GCA_024709285.1. Lineage (GTDB taxonomy): Bacteria > Bacillota_I > Bacilli_A > Erysipelotrichales > Erysipelotrichaceae > UBA2227. The sequence goes on along the minus strand of JANJWY010000197.1, from coordinate 8,535 downwards.
TGTATCTTGTTAATTTTCTGGTTGTGAGTACGGTTTTTGACTTAACCCGTAACCAATCCATATCACCGGTCAATGCCTATTTACCAAGTGGAGGCATGGATATATTATTTCCGTTTTCTTCAGCAAACATCGGTATCATCATTGCTGTTGTCGTTGCCATTCTTATGTATGTCGTTCTTGAGAAAACGACATTTGGTTTTGAGTTGAAAGCGGTTGGGTATAACCGTGAAGCCAGCCGTTATGCCGGGATCAATGAAAAAAGAAGCATCATTCTTTCGATGATGATTGCCGGAGCTTTGGCAGGTTTAGGCGGAGGTTTACTGTATCTTTCCAATACAGGCAAACATATTGAAGTTGTTGATATTTTGGCATCAGAAGGGTTTAATGGTATCCCGGTAGCACTGTTGGGCTTATCCAATCCGATTGGCATCATTTTCTCCGGCTTGTTTGTTGGCCATATGAATATGGGTGGTTTCTATATGCAGCGGTTACGCTTTGTACCCGAAGTCATTGACATCATGATCGCCATTATCATTTATTTCAGCGCCTTATCCCTGGCATTTAAATCAACCATTGAGAATTTTGCCAGAAAGTTGGGAGGTAGAACCAAATGACACTGAGTACATTTTATTTCTTGGTTCAGCAAACCATGTTTTATTCCATCCCTTTGTTGATCGTCGCTATTGGCGGTATGTATTCTGAGCGAAGCGGTGTTGTCAACATTGCTTTGGAAGGCATTATGATCATCGGGGCATTTGTCAGCATATTCTTTATGAATCAGATGCAGTCGACGATGTCCGGCCAATGGCTGTTGGTGTTAGCCATGTTGATTGCTGCAGGTACGGGAATGATCTTATCTTTCTTTCATGCTTATGCATCCATCAACATGAAAGCAAATCAGGTTATCAGCGGAACGGCACTAAACTTATTTGCTCCGGCATTTGCGATTTTCACGGCTCGCATGTTGATTGGCGTTCAACAAGTAACATTTATGAATACGTATCGGATAACTGAAGTCCCGGTTTTATCTGCGTTACCAATCTTAGGTGATTTATTGTTTAAAAACACATATTTGACGACATTTGTCGGTTTTGCCATTTTGATCGTTGCAACGATTGTGTTGTATAAAACTCGTTTCGGACTGAGGCTTCGTGCCTGCGGTGAACATCCTCAAGCTGCGGATGCGGCAGGGGTCAGCGTAAAGAAAATGCGCTACATCGGTGTATTGATATCTGGTGCATTGGCTGGGCTTGGCGGATTGGTACTGATGGTTCCGGTTACCACAGCATTTGACGGTCAAGTTGCCGGTTATGGATTCTTGGCGTTGGCTGTTTTGATTTTCGGTCAGTGGCGTCCGGGCCGTATATTGTTTGCAGCTTTCTTCTTTGGTTTGATGAAGACGATTTCGGCTGCATATACGGGTATTCCGATATTGCTTGCCTTAGGTATCCCATCCTACATGTTTAAGATGACGCCGTATTTGGCAACGATTGTAATTCTTACATTTACATCGAAGAAATCCGCAGCTCCTAAAGCAGCGGGTGAACCTTACGATGCCGGTAAACGATAAAGGAAAGCACATGCTTTCCTTTTTTTAAACATTTACCTTTGTCGGCTATTTTCGATTATCTTGAATCATCTGGTTTTTCAAATCCCAAAGTTTTTGTGACAAGTCCACATAGTACTTATGAGGAAATGCCAGACGCTTAACTTCATCCCACATCGTTTCCATCTGGTTTTTACAGTAATCTGTTGTTTCCTTTACTGAAGGAACACGATATACCAAGTGTCCGTTGACGAAAACAGGAACCTGTAAGATTTGATATTCGTAATCAGTGATCGTTTTTCTCTTCCAGGGTGCAATGGGGTCAAAGAGGGTATATTCATCCGTAGGCACGATTTCATCGGCCAGCATGACACAATCACCCAGTGCTTTCTGTGTTTCTTTATCAATAAACCGCACAACTTTTTTAAAGCCCGGATTTGTTATTTTTTCGAGATTGTCACTTATTTTAATCTTTGGTACGATTTCTTCTCCGATTTCCTGTGCGACCAGTTTATACACACCTCCCAGAACCGGAGTAGTTTTGGAAGTTATCAAGTTCTCACCGACTCCGAATATATCGATTTGTGCCTGTTGGGTAATCAAATCATCGATCAGGTTTTCATCAAGAGAGTTGGAGGCAATGATTTTACAATCGGTCAGTCCGGCTTCATCAAGCATTTTTCGTGCTTTTTTAGATAAATATGATAAATCGCCGGAGTCCAGACGAATGGCTTTTAACCGATATCCGTTTGGTAAAAGATACTCTTGAGCTACTTTGATGGCATTGACGACCCCGGATTTCAGCGTATCATAGGTATCTACCAGCAAAATGCAATTCTCTGGATTAATTTTGGCATAACTTACAAAAGCGTCATATTCACTGTCATGTGTCTGGATATAGCTGTGAGCGATCGTACCTGAGATGTTAAGTCCGTGCTGATAACCGGCCAATGTGTTGGAAGTTCCGGTTGCTCCGGCGATGACCGCACAACGTGCACCTTCGATCGCAGCATCAAATCCTTGTGCCCTGCGAGCACCAAATTCAATCACAGCCCTACCTTGAGCAGCAGTAACGATCCGGCTAGCCTTTGTCGTTACCAACGTAGGATAATTGACGCACAGCAATAAAATCGTTTCAATCAATTGGGCTTCGATGACGGTACCTCTGACGGTAACCAACGGCTGATTATTGAAAACGACCGTACCATCGGGCACGGACCAGATATCAACACTGAGTTTGATATTCTTCAAATAACTCAAGAATGCCTCATCAAAGACATTTTTACTTCTTAAGTATGCGATCTGATCGTCATCAAACGCAAAATGGCTTATCACTTCTACCAAGCGGTGCAGACCGTTAAAAATAAGATAACCGCCTTGGTCGGGCATTCTACGGACAAACATATCAAAATAGGCAACTTGTTCATGTCGGTTTTCTTTAAAATAGGCATAAGCCATGGAAAATTCATAAAAATCTGTCAGCATTGACAGTTCATTGATTTTTAACATACATATTCCTCTACAACATTGATCCCGTATTGTCTCATCAGTGTCAAGGCAAATTCATGGAACTCTTTTTTTGGATGATTGGGTGCATCAAATGTGTCAACAGCATTCGCTGCGACGGTAACAATCGAGTCAAGATTATGTTGATGAATGTAGGCTTGCAATGTTGAAGCAAACTGCAATACACAGATGTCCGTCACGCATCCGGTGATGACATATTCACGAAAATTACCTTCTTTTTTCAGCCATTCCTGAAACTGAGGGGAGAGAAAACCATTAACACTGTTCTTTTCAATAAACTGAACATCATTTGAGTATGGCTTGAGTTCATCGACCCATTCACTTTCCGAAGTTCCGGTCACACAATGCGCCGGATAAGCCGAAAATTCTTTCGCATCTTCCGGATGACGATCCAAAAATGCCAAGATTGGTGAGTCAGTTTGTTTAAAACACTTGATTAATTCAACGATATTACCGATAATGTTTCTGATACTTGCATCAGCCATCGGTCCTTCAACCATAAACCCGTTGACCATATCAATAATGATCAAGCAGGAAGAATCATTTAGTTTTACAGTCATGTTTCTACCTCTGTTTCGATTCAATTACAATTATAGGACCTTTTATTTGCTTTGTATAGTACCCCGCACCTTTGGGAGGACACGATGAAACGCATTAAAATACAAGAAAACCTGAATCTCTGCATAATAAACACTGGGAAATTTAAAGATATTTCCTTTTCATTTCGCTTTTTGTCCAAAACATCTGAGAAAGATGCTACCATAAGAGCTCTTCTTGCTTCTATGGCCAGTGATCGCAATGAAAAGGCTTTGACGAAAGTAGAAATGACCCGTTTGTCGGATCAACTGTATGGCAGTTATGTCGATGTCAGAAATACAGGATTTGGAGAAGCAATCTGTACCGAGTTTAAGACAAAAGTATTGAATGGAAAGTATGTCAATCAGCCCGTTATTCTTGATGGTTTTATGGAGTGGATGCTCGATATGATCCGATATCCGCTGATCAATGAAGAGACATTAAAAGAAGCAAAGAAGAATACCCGAAGCATTCTTATTCGCTCATTGGATAATCCGATGCAGTTTGCAATGAAAAAGGCGTTTGAAATTGCCGGTAAAGGATATCCGTTATCCGTAAACATTCAAGGATCTTTGGATATGTTGGATGTAATCGGTGTTGAAGACTGTAAATTCTACCATCAAAATATGATTGAGAACATGCGTTTGGACATTTTCGTTGTCGGTGATGTAGAGGAAAACGAGATCATTGAAAGGATTAAGGGCAGTTTTTTGTATAGAGGAAGAGAAAATGTTTCAACCATGTATCGCATACCATCGCAGATTTCTGAGTCTGTTGAGTTATCTCGCAAAATGGATCAGTCCAATCTGATTTTGATTTATAATCCGCAGGTTATTCCTACGGATAAAGACTATTGGCCATTGAGGGTCGCAATGACGGCATTTGGTTCACTTCCTTCATCGCTATGCTTTACTGAAATTCGTGAAAAACGAAGTCTTTGCTATACGATTGGTGCTCAAATGATTACTTTTGACGGTGTCGGATTCGTTTATACCGGCATTGATGCCGATCAGGCGGATACGGTTGAACAATTGATTGATATGCAAATCGAATCGGTCAGAAGCGGTGAACTGAGTGATTCGTTGATTGATGCCAGCAAGAAAATGATGATTAATTCCATTCGTCAGATTGAGGATGATGCCAGTGCGATCATTAATTATTATTATCAGATTTTTCTGATTGGCCGATACAACAGTAAAGAAGAGATTATTTCGGATATCAACGCTGTAACTCCATTGGAAATAAAGGATGTGTTTGCCAAGATGACGAAAGTTACCCGGTTTTTACTGAAAGGAGATGCTGAACATGAACATCATAACTAATAAGCGCTTCAATGAGACGATATACGAGCAGAAAGTGAGCAGCGAACTCAAGGTCGTTGTAATTCATAAACCCGGTTATGTTGGCTCCAGCGCGCTTATAGCGACTCCTTTTGGCGGGATGCACAATAAACTGACCGATCAGAATGGAAATATCATTGACATCTTGCCTGGAAGTGCCCACTTTTTGGAACATAAGCTGTTTGAAAGTGAAGAAGGGGATATCATGACGGCATTTACCGAAGTCGGTGCTTCCGTCAATGCCTTTACATCATACGAAGAAACGGTCTATTTTTTCTCAACATCAAACGAAATTGAAACTCCTTTGAACATGTTACTTGATTTTGTCAGCAATCTGCAGATCAGTGAAGATTCCGTAGAGAAAGAGAAGGGTATCATCATCCAGGAGTTGCGGATGTATGCGCAAATGCCGGATGCACGCCTAGTCAATGAAACGTATCGTTCATTATTTGTTGAACACCCGTTTTCAAATGACATCGGCGGTACTGAAGAAAGTGTCACAGCAATTACCAAACAGCACCTCGAACAGTGTTACAAGTTAAACTATCATCCTCAGCGGATGCTGCTTGTCGTTGCCACCGGAGAAAGCCCTCAACGGATCTTTGACATTGTCGAAAATAATCATGCCTCAAAATCTTTCGATGATGCGCCTGTGGTAGAGTCGGTAAAAATTACTGAACCAGGGCATGTGTTTCGTGAGTATCATGAGTTTCAACTGGATGTACAATCCCTTAAATCAACTGTGACCTATAAAATCAATCATACGATGCAAAATGAAAGTGACAGAAAGAAAGCTGAATGGTCTTTGCGATTATTGATGGAAGCGACATTCAGCGCACTGAATCCTGCCTATCAAGATTGGATGGATGAAGGTCTTGTCAGTGATTTCTTCGGTTTTGAGGTTGATCTGGGCGAAGGATATGGATTGCTGATGTTTTACAATGAAACCGAAGACAGCAGTTCTTTCGTTGAATTTCTGGATAAAGAAATTAAGAACAGCTCGATTTCAGATTCGACCCTTCAACAGCTCAAACGCCGCTATATCGGTCAGGCGTTCCGCAGTCTCAATGATTTGGAAGATATGGCCATTTCATACATTCGTTCGACATTCGCCAAGGCAGATTTCTTTGAGAGTCTTACCTGGGTAGAGGATATTACTCTTTATGATATTGAAAATTCCCGCAGTTTAATCGATTTAGGTAACCGCTGCATCGTTTCTTTAAAAAAATCAAAAACTAGCTAACTTCGTTTTTTACACGGTAACAGGTGTCCTATCTTGCCATTTTCGCCCAAAAAGAGCAAGATAGGTGATTTGTAACTCACTTTCTTTTTTGCGATAATTCTGTTTGCAACAAAGGAGGAAAAACATGTTGAATCAAATCGTTTTAGTCGGTCGAGTCATTCATTTGCCGGAAATCAGGGAAACATCCTCAGGAGCAAAAGTAGCAACTCTGCATTTGGAAGTGGACCGGAATTTTCGAAACAGTCACGGAGAGTATGAAAAAGACATATTTAACGTTACCTTGTGGCGCGGCGTTGCGGAGACTACCATTGCCGTTTGTGAGATCGGAAGTCTGGTTGGGATCAAAGGCCGGATCCAAGCAAATTCATTTGAAACAAAAGAACAGAAGCCCTTTTATTACTGTGAAGTAATTGCTGAAAAAGTTTCTTTTTTAAGTACCAAATCCTGATTTGGCGAAAAACGGTTCATGACCGTTTTTTTTAACCCTGCATTTGTGTATAATGAAAGCACAGGTGATGATATGAAACAATACTTAACTTTATGCAGACTTATTTTAGAAAACGGTTCATACCGCAGTGACCGGACATCCACGGGTACGATTGGTACATTTGGATATCAGATGCGTTTTAATCTTGAAGAAGGATTTCCGCTTCTGACAACTAAGAAAACCCATTTTAAATCCGTAGCCCAAGAACTGTTCTGGTTCTTAAGCGGTGACACCAACATTCGTCCGCTTGTACTTAATGGGGTACGGATTTGGAATGAATGGCCATACGCCGAATACATCAGACACTCAGACTATCAAGGAGAAACGCTGAGTGAATTTATTGAAAAAATCAAAGCTGATGAACTTTTTGCGAAAAAACATGGTAATCTGGGACCGGTTTATGGCAAGCAGTGGCGTGATTTTTTCGGTGTTGACCAAATTAAAGATCTTATTGAAAATCTGAAAAAGAATCCTTTTTCGCGCCGTCATATCGTCAGTGCCTGGAATCCGGCTGAAATCGATCGCATGGCTTTACCGCCGTGTCATGCGTTTATGCAGTTTTATGTCAGTGGTGACGGGAAAAAACTGTCATTACAACTGTATCAGCGGTCTGCCGACGTATTTTTGGGCGTACCATTCAATATTGCATCCTACGCACTTCTGCTTGTCATGGTCGCCGATGTCTGCGGATATCAGCCGCATGAATTTGTTCATACCTTTGGCGATGTACATATTTATACGGATCATATCGAACAAGTGAAACTTCAGTTGCAGCGTGAGCCGAAAAAACTGCCGACATTGCGGATCATCAATCATCACGAATCCGTTTTTGATTATGTCTGGGAGGATTTCGAATTGATCGGTTATGACGCTCATCCGCATATTGCCGGAAAGGTCAGTGTCTGATGATTACGATCATCGTAGCCATCGGAAAAAACTTTGTTATTGGAAAAAACGGTTGGATGCCTTGGAATATACCGGAGGACTTGCGTCAGTTTAAGGAAAAAACGTTAAATCATACCGTCGTGATGGGCAGAAAAACGTTTGAAGCCATAGGCAGACCATTGCCTAAACGCAAAAATATCGTAGTTACCCGTGATCCGCGCTGGCATTTTGACGGAGTTGAAACCATTGGAGATCTGGAAGCATTTTTACAGCAATGTCAGTCGGGGGATGAAGAGGTTTTTATTGCCGGCGGTGCGCAAATTTATCAGACAGCGTTACCGTATGCGGATAAACTGATCATCAGTCATATCGACACGGAAATCGACGGTGATACATTTTTCCCTAAATGGGATCGAAGTAAGTTTGATGTGATCGATACTGTTGATTATAAGGATTTTTCTGTGAAAACATACATAAAAAAGAAGGTGGTTCTATGAAGAAGTTCTGGTTGTGGGTCAAAATGGGTTTGTATTTGCCCGCTGTGTTTATTTCTGCCATTCAAAGCCGCAGACAACCATTTAAGGTCCGGTTTGAATTAGCTAAGGCATGGTCTTTAATGATCATCCGAATGACAAAAAGCAAGATCGTTGCTGAAGGTGAGAATAACATCCCTTTACAGGATGGCATGCTGTTTGTTGTCAATCATCAGGGCTCTGTGGACGGATTCGCTCTGTTAGCGGCTTCACCTGTACCAATCAGTGCCGTTAGTAAAATCGAAAGCAAAAAAATCCCTTTTATGAATGTCTGGTACAAAAATCTTGATGTAATTATGTTTGACCGCCATTCCGTAAAAGATTCCGTGACTATGGTTGGAAAACTGACAGAGCGTTTGAAAATGGGTCACAACATGGTTATTTTTCCGGAGGGAACC
>JANJWY010000194.1 GCA_024709285.1 Erysipelotrichaceae bacterium | reverse complement strand
AGAATCTGATCGATCAGGGCTTTATTTTACTTAATGACGAAGAAACGAAAAGCAATACAAGAGTGAAAGTCGGGGACGAAATCGTCGTCGATATACCGGAAGCAGAGAGTATTGAGTTAAAACCGGTCGATCTGAATCTCGAGATCGTTTATGAAGATTCGGATATCATCGTTGTCAATAAACCGAAAAACATGATCGTACATCCGGGTGCCGGGACCAAAGAACCGACACTGGTCGAAGGATTGCTGTTTCATTGCAAAGATCTTTCCGGAATCAACGGTGCGTTGCGACCGGGAATCGTTCATCGCATCGACAAGGATACCAGCGGCTTGCTGGTTGCGGCTAAAAATGACATTGCCCATCAGTCCTTATCGCAGCAGTTATCCACCAAAACGATGCGCAGAAGTTATCTGGGAGTCGTTCATGGCGTTGTTGAGCCGGATGTTGCGACCATCGATGCACCGATCGGCCGGGATACACGGGACCGTCAGAAAATGATGGTAACCGATATCAATGCCCGCCATGCCATCACACATTTTCGCGTGTTGGAACGTTTCAAGGAATTTACTTATGTCGAGTTTGAACTGGAAACCGGACGGACCCATCAAATCCGGGTGCATATGCAATACATCAAGCATCCATTGATGGGTGATCCGAAATATGCGACAAGAAATACACCGCAAACCGAAGGTCAGATGCTTCACGCGTACAAGCTGACATTGGTTCATCCAAGGACCCATGAAACGATGACTTTTACATGTGAGGCTCCGGAAATATTCAAGACCACATTGGCTGAGTTACAAAAAAGAGGTGATTAAGTTGAGTGAAAAAAATGATGCGATTTTATTGCAGTTGGCGCATTATTTCGTGTTAAAACATGAATACCGTTTTGTGCCGACGCAAAAGAGCAAAGATGAAATATGGCTGTCTAATCCCAATCACCGTACCTATCCGGTCATCCGATTGTCGACGGCTTCTTTGGGTTCGACGTTTTTTGATAAGGAGCGGATTTTGACGATGTTTAAGACCATATTGGGTACATTTGACGGATCATTGAAACTGTTGGATATTCATGCGGTTGATGAACCGGTCACCGATCCGGATGATGATATCATCGTGATTTCTGTCAGTCAGAATGCACTGAGCACATCCAATCAGCCGATGGCAGATTTTACTGATATTAAAGATGCCATCGTTCCCATTGAAGATCCAAAAAAGGATTATCAGGAGCTGATCAAGGAAATCAATGATGCTCACTTAAATAGAAAAGCAGCCCGAAAGAAATTTGATTTCAGTTCCTTGCCACTGATTTCCGTGATTTTTGCCATTCTGGCATTTGCCAATTTCTTGTTGATTCAGATTCTGGGATATGTGTATGGCGATATTTATGCAGCGTCCATATTGTTGGGTGCTTATTACAAAACCTTCGTGGCTTCCGGGTTTGAAGTTTGGCGCTTTTTAACCGTGGGCTTTGTTCATATCAGTATCTTTCATTTACTCATCAATACCATGGCACTGATGAACTTAGGAACCATCACCGAGAAAATTTACGGAAAGTTGCGTTTTACCGTGATTCTGGTCGTTTCGATCATCATCGGCAGTCTGTTTGTATATGTCGGTGAAGGCAATAATCTTACCGTGGGAATGTCCGGCGGTTTGTATGGTTTGATGGGAGCACTTTTCGTTTATACCTTTGAAACCGGCATGATCAAGCAACCCAATGTCCGCTCTCAGTTTATTCGGATATTAACTGTGAACATCATTATCAGTCTGATGCCGGGAATTTCACTGATGGGCCATTTGGGTGGTTTTGTCGGCGGGGTGTTGCTGGGTGTCATCTTTACGCGCAATGATGCCTGGTCGATGCTGCGTAAAAATACGATCGTCGCCACATTGGGTTTATTGTTGGCACTGGGATATCTGGGGATTATAAATACGAATTTCTCTCCATTATACGGATCGACTGATCAGAAAGTTTTAGAAATAGCAGAAGATTTGGGACTGGGATTTTATGCGGATTATATGGAAGAACGTCTGATCGACTTTTATTTTGAGAGGTAAGCTATGAAACGTCAAAACGTGCTGTCTTGGGATGAGTATTTTATGGGATTGGCTCATTTGTCGGCGTTGCGGTCGAAGGATCCTTCTACGCAAGTGGGAGCTGCGATCGTCGACCAGCATAAGAAAGTTGTGGGAATCGGTTATAATGGTTTTCCGACCGGTTTGAATGACGATGATTTTCCTTGGGAAAAAAGTGATGATTACAAAAATTCGAAATATGCGTATGTCGTCCATGCTGAGCTCAATGCCATATTGAATGCCATTACGAAGTTGGATGGCTGTGCCATTTATGTCAGTCTGTTTCCGTGCAATGAGTGTGCAAAGGCGATCATTCAAAGCGGTATCAAAAGACTGGTGTACGAAGATGACAAATATGCGGAGAGTGACGCTGTGATCGCATCGAAGCGTATGTTGAGTGCGGCCGGAGTAGAAATGGTCCGGTTGCCCAAGAAAATCAGGATTTCTGTAAATATCGACTAAACGGCAATGCCGTTTTTTTATGTTGCATACGTTAGATGAATATCTAATGTACATATTGACATTCATCGTACATTGAATATAATATAAGTGAGGACAAACACATGAAAACACTTTCTGTATATAAAGGGGCATTTACCCAGAAACAATATTTGAAACTCATTCTGGCCAATGTCATTAATCGTTTTGGTGATTCGATTGATGCCATTGCTTACAGCTGGATGGCTTATCAGATTACCGGTTCGGCGTCGTGGATGGCGATCGTCTTTGCTTTCAATGCTCTGCCATCTGTATTTCTGATGCCTTTTGCCGGGGCTTGGGTCGAGCGGTTTGATAAGAAAAGGGTCATGATGATCGCGGATTTCGGTCGCGGGATCTTGGTTGCGATTACTGCGTATTTGTATTGGCTTAATGTGCTCAATCCTTATCTGTTAATTTTGTTTACTCTTTTGATGTCAACGTTTGAGGCTTTCCGAATACCCTCTGGATTGGCCATTGTTCCGAAAGTATTGGAAAAAGAGCACTATACGACCGGGATGTCACTCAATGCTTCCGCTTCTCAGGTATCAATGCTTATAGGGATGGCTGTGGCAGGGGCAATCGTAACGATTTTCGGTGTTGCCGGAGCTATGATCGTCGATGCGGTTACGTTTGTTTTGTCAGCACTTATCATCGGTTGGGTGAAGGTCGAGCATGTCAAAAGTTTGGATTCGAAGAAAAGCACATTGTTTTTGATTAAGGAAGGTTTTGATTATCTGAAGACGGTCAAAGTCATATTCATCTTGTGTTTATTCGGTGTTTTGATGAATATGCTCTTTACACCCATCGGTATCTTGCAGACACCGTACATCGTTGATATACTCAAGTTAGAGGCCTATGCATTATCGGTAATGGGAGTTGGAAACATTGCAGGAATGGCGTTGGGATCATTTGTTTTTCCGATGTTAAGTCAGAAGTGGAGTCGTCAGCAAATCATGTCGCTGGGCGGCTTTGGAATCGGGTTGGTATATATTGCCTTTACTTTTGTCAATGGTGAATGGCCGTTGCTGCTGGTTTATTTCCTGCTTGGACTTTTGTCTTTACTGCTGGGTATCAACTCAGGATTCTTGAGTACCAGCGTCAGTGTTTCTTTTATGCATCATGTGGATAAGGATTACATCGCCCGTGCCGGTTCGATTTTTAATGCCATGGTCAGTGCTTCAGTGCCTCTTGCATCTCTGATGTTAAGCGGACTCGCTTTGGTGTTTCCGATTCTTACAATCATGACGGTTTACGGCGTGTTTGCGATGACTCTGTTTGTAGTAATCTATTTAACCCCATCGCTCAAAGGGTTATAAGGAGGACATATGGTTAAACTTTTGAAATGTTCCATGTTTGGGGAGTTTGTTCATCTGGCAACGCGGGTGGCCAATCAAACCTTAACAGACACTGTACATAATTCGCTTGTTTTGAAATATCCGATCAAAATGGAACAAGCTCAACAACTTTTAAAAGATATTGCAGTTTTAGAGGAAAAACTAATCTTTATGATTGACTCTTCGCATCCGGAGTTTCAGTTTTTCTTTCAGAATGCGGAAGGTCAGCAAATGTCTTTGGCACAGTCTTTGCTGCTGCTGTTTGAAAATAAAGATGAAATTCCGGTGATTGACAGTGAGCAATGGCCTGTGTATTTCACATTTGCTCTGTCCAGTTTTCTTTCGGAAGATCTTCCGGAAGAGTTTACAAAAGGACAGGCATTGCCGAAAGAAGAATTGGTCAGCCGGCTTATCCGCAGTGACTTGCCGGATACATTAAAATATCGCTTTATGAT
>JANJWY010000165.1 GCA_024709285.1 Erysipelotrichaceae bacterium | reverse complement strand
GGGCTGTTGAAGGTGAAGCTGAGTCTTGGCCGGTTGTTGGAGGATAAGTGATGTTCAGACGTAAGAAAACGTGGAGTGATGGAGAAATCGCTTTGGAGCTGGTGGTCAAAACACCGGCGAACAAAGAGAAAAACTGGGTTGCTTCCAACATTTATGATATTCTCAGGCTTGAAGATAAGAAAATCGTCGGACGTTGTGACATTCGTTTCGGCATGAATCCGGATTTGTATTATATGGGAAATATCGGTTATGCCATCTATCCGCCGTATCGGGGGCAACATTATGCGGCGAAGGCGACGGTATTATTGTTTGATATTGCCCGTCACAACAAAATGAAGGAAGTCATCATTACGTGCAATCCGGATAATTATGCTTCACGTAAAACATGTGAGCTGGCGGGGTGTGTATTGAAGGAAATCGTAGATGTGCCCAAGGACCATGAGCTGATTGAACAGCAGGAGTATAGTAAGTGCATTTACGTCAAGTCTTTGTAATGGAAAGGCTTACATTGAGTTTTGATAGAAAATGTTATGAAATGTTTGAAAAAGAGGGGACTTTGTTTCCCTTTTTGGTGTTTTTTGGGTATAATCACCATGGGTGAAATTATGATAAAATTATTTGCTACCGATTTGGATGGAACATTGCTCTATGATGGCAATGGTTCACATCACAATACAAACCTATCAAACACAAGGATCGATCTGATCAATCAACTGAATCAGAAAGGTATACATTTCGCGATTGCAACCGGCCGCGATTATTTTACGCGTCATAAAATCAGCGAGCAGATCGGTTTTTCAATTGATGCCATCGGCTCTAATGGCTGTTGTGTCGTTGTGAATGAAAAACTTATTGTCAATCATACGCTGAGTTGGGATATCATGTTTAAACTGCATGAAGAACTGGTTGGCTTCGGTTATCCCTTTGAACTTTTGACGATTGACAGTGAAGGCCGTCATGCCATGACCAATCCGAAATCCCATGTTTTCTTTGTGTTCAATCACATGAAAGCCAATGGTGAGATTCGTTCTTTTACCGAAGTTCCGTTGTTGGAATGGGCGAAAAGAAGTGAATTTGAGCCCAATAAAATCGTTATTGTCGTTGAAGAACATCGGGATGAAATCATGGACAAACTGCTTCCGTTTATTGATAAGTTTAAGCTGGACATGTTTTATTCAGGTCCGATTTATGTGGAAATCATGCCGAAGAATGTAAATAAGGCTTCGGGGATCGAAGTGCTGATGCGTTATTATAACATCAAGGATCATGAAGTTGCGGTCATTGGTGATTCGATGAATGATGCAGCCATGCTTTCTCGTTTTGAGAACAGTTATGTGATGTCGCATGCCGGGTCGGATGTGTTAAAGCTGGGTAAGAAAGTCGTTGATTCTGTCGATGAAGCACTGATGGAAGTGTTGGGGATGCCTTGTGCAAACCTTTAATCTGCATACACATACCGTGCGATGCGGTCATGCCAGCGGTGAAGATGAGGCTTACGTACTGGCGGCGATGGAAGCCGGTTTTTCAGTATTGGGGTTCAGTGATCATGTTCCATGGACAACTTCGAGGGTTTTTACCGATCGGATGCCGATGGATTTGAAGGATGACTATTTGAATTCGATTGAACGTTTGAAACAGAAGTATAAACATGAGATAACGATTTTGTCTGGATATGAATGTGAGTATTTTCCAGAGTTGGCGGATGAGTTGTCGTTGCGCAAGGCGGAGGTTGATTATCTGATTTTAGGACTTCATAATCCTGAAATGGATGTGCGGGATTTTGCGCGTCACAATGAGGATGATGATTTACTGGATTATGCGCGGCTGATGGAAGAGGCGTGTGCAAGCGGTTTGTTTACGTACATCGCTCATCCGGAGTATTTTATGAAGGGGCGTAAGGTGTGGAATGATCGTTGCATCGAAGTGACGCATCGGATTTGCAAAGCTGCGGAAAAAGCAAATATTCCGATGGAGGTCAATCTCAACGGGATGCGCTATGGCTTGCAGAATTATGGTGAGTTGGGTGATCGGTATCCGTATCCGTTTTACGAATTCTGGCAGATCGTCGCTCAATATGATATTCAGACGGTCTTTGGTTTTGACGCCCATAAACCAGTTACATTGACGGAAGATTTCCGTTATAATAAAGTTATGGAAATCCTTAATGATTTGTCGTTTTCTTGGATAGAGGATCCTTTTAGCATCATCAAATAGGGGAATGTGGTGAGGAAAGTTGATTAAACTGGCGAGATATCTGATTCGAAAGCGCATCGTGGTGGCTGTGATGATTCTGACGCAGCTGTCGTTTTTGATGCTTTTTGTTTATACATTAAGTCAGTTTGCTTTACCGGCCTATGCCACGCTGATTATATTGAGTATCATTGTTGTCATTTATATTGTCAATCGTCCCGACAATCCGTCGTATAAACTGTCGTGGGCGATTTTGATATTGCTGGTTCCGATTGTCGGCGGGGTATTGTATCTGATTTTTGGCGGTAAGAAGATTCCAAAGGCGTTGCGTAAGGAGATGGTGAAGTCTTCCAATGAAAACGTTCCGTTTATGATTCAGGATCCGGCCGTGCTTAATCAGATCCGTCATTTGGATCCGCACATTTTTAAACAAATCAATTACTTATGGCGTAACAGTTACTTCCCGGTTTATAAAAATACGCAGACCGAATATTTCGATCTTGGTGAGGAAAAGTTTGAAGCGATGAAGCGCGAACTGAGAAAGGCTGAGAAATTCATTTTCTTGGAGTATTTCATTATCAAAAAAGGGTTGATGTGGAATACCATTGAGGAAATCTTGGTTGAGCGGGTGAAGGCCGGAGTCGATGTGCGGGTGATTTATGATGATTTTGGCTGTCATGAGTTACCGTCTGATTTTGACAGTTATCTCAATGGGTTGGGTATTAAGACGTATGTGTTTAATCCGTTGAAACCGCGACTGGCCATTCTTATGAACAATCGTGATCATCGGAAAATTTTGGTCATTGATGGTAAGGTAGGTTTTATCGGGGGTATCAATCTGGCGGATGAATATATCAATGTCGTTGAGCGTTTCGGTCATTGGAAGGATACGGCCGTGATGATTAAGGGTGAGGCCGTGTGGAGTCTGACGGTCATGTTTCTGACTTTTTATAATTACCTGTCGAAAAGTAATGAGGATATCATGCAGTTTAAAAATACCGATACGCCTGAGTATATTACGGATGGTTATGTACAGCCGTTCTCTGATTCTCCGACCGATGAGGAACAGGTGGGTGAGACCGTGCATATGAATATCATCAACCTGGCCAAGCGCTATGTGTATATCATGACGCCTTATCTGATCATTGGGTATGAGATGCAGAAAGCTTTGATTACAGCGGCGAAAAACGGTATTGATGTGCGTCTGATGGTTCCGCATATTCCGGATAAGTGGTATGTTCATG
>JANJWY010000113.1 GCA_024709285.1 Erysipelotrichaceae bacterium | reverse complement strand
GCCCATGAAACTCTGGTACCGGCTCATTGAATAAATCATAACAGGCGATAATCGGTGAGTCCTTATATCTCAATGCCAGGTTTTTCCAAATGAATACCGTCAAATCCTGATTGTACTCACTGGTAAAGAGCTCAGGCAAATTGTTTTCACTGTCATCAATGTTGGCTCCCGTCTGACCACCGGGCGTACTGTGCAAATCAAGAATCACATATACATTCCTAAACTCGCAATGTCGGATGATGTCATCCAGCATCTGCCAGTGATTCTCGTTGATTTTGTGTTCTTCATCAAGCAGAAAACGCCAATGCAAGGCGATACGTACTGAATTAAAACCATCATCTGCGATTTTATCGATATCATTTTTGGTTATGTAATTTTTATAATACGACTGCCAAAAGTCATGCGCAGCATCTTTACCAATGAGCGATTCTATGACCTTCTCAATTTTCCTTGGACGATCGCCTTGATTAGGAAATCTCCACATATAACCTTCCGGCAGCAGCCAGCCACCGAACCCTACACCTCTAAGCAACAGCTTATTACCATGTTGGTCAATGATGTCTTTTCCCTGCGTGTGTACAAAATCCGTTTGTTTCATTGTTTAAGCGCTCCTTCAGATATACCTTTTAAAATCGATTTTTGTAGTATCATATAGAAAACCACCGCCGGCAACATCGCCATGATCAGCACCGACAGGATGGCTGGCCAGTCGTTATTTCCATACTGACCAAACAGCATGTTGGTTGAAAGTAAGATCGTATAGTTTTTACTGTTGGGAAGCATCAATAATGGCAATAAGAAGTCATTCCACATCCACAACGCATTGGTAATGATGATTGTCACCGTAATCGGCTTTAGCTGAGGAAAGATGATCGAAAAGAACAATCTCAAATCCGAACATCCGTCAATACGGGCAGCTTCATCTAATTCTACTGGAATCGAACGTATAAATCCAGTATACAAGAAAATGGCCATCGGCACACCGAGTCCGATATAAATAATACCCAAACCCACCAGACTTCCCTGCAAACTGGTTACTCTGGCAATTCGGACCAATGAAATCATGATGGAATGAAAAGGAATGAGCATCGAAAAAACGAATAAACTGTAATAGAAATTGCTTAACTTTGTTTTGACTCTTGCCAGCTTATATCCGGCAATCGAAGAGAAAAATACAATACCGCCACACCCAATCACGACAACCAACAGCGTATTAAAGAAACTTCGCACAAACTTAATCTTCTCAAAGGCTGTGACATAATTAGATATTTGAAAATTGGAGGGTAATGCCAGGATGTTTGTCAGAATCTCACCCTGCGTCTTGCCGGAGTTAATTACTGCGAGGATAATAGGAGACAGACTGAAAATCGAATAAGCAATGAGGATCAATAATATGACTATGTTAATCCACGTTTTCATTTTCATATCAATGGATCTCCCTTTTTCTCATAATTGAGAGCTGAATCAGCGTTATTACCAGAATGATTATAAACAGAATCAATGACTTTGCACTGGCATATCCGAAACGATTGTTTAAGCTGTATGCCTCTTCAAAAATATTCATGGCAATGACTTGTGTGCTTCTCCCCGGACCGCCACCGGTCAGCGAGTAAACAACATCAAACACCTTAAACGAATTGTTCAGCGTAACAAAGACTCCAATCGTTATGGCTGGCATGATGGATGGAATCGTGATGTTTTTAAACACTTGCCATGCATTCGCTCCATCGATCATAGCCGCTTCCTTTAAGTTTTTGGCAACTCCTTGCAAAGCCGCCATATAGATAATCATCAAATAACCCACACCGCCCCAAAGCGATACGATGATGATCGCAATGAAACTGAACGTCGGATCTCCGATCCAGGAAATATCCAGAGCTGCCATGTTCAGCATTTTAGCAATCATGGGTAAGGCGCGAGTGAAAATAAACATCCACATAAACCCGCCAATGATCATACTGATCATGTTGGGCATAAACACCAGTGTGCGAAACAGTGTTTTCGTTTTAAGTCGTGTTTCAATCAAAACAGCAAGACCAAGTGCGATGACATTTTGTAAAACAACCATGATCCCCACAAACTTCACGGTGAACCAGATTGAATTGATAAAGTTTTTATCCTTAAGCAACATCTCAAAATTGCGAAATCCAATCAGCTCATAATTTGGATTCAGACCATTCCAATTTGTAAAACTATACCAGATTCCGCCAAAGGCCGGAGCTAATGTGAAAATCGCATAGAACAAGAGTGCCGGAAGGATGAACAACGTCAGATTGCGATTACTTTTTTTCATCTTTCTTCCTCATTTCCTTATAAAGATTGCGGGCTTATTTTCATAAGCCCGCAATATTGATTTTTATTGTCCGAGCGAATTAGCCCAAACTTCATCAATGGTTTGAATGAACTCTGCTTTGGTTACGGTCTTTGCATAATAACTTTGAAGCAGTTTTGCTTGTTCACCTGTGACTGCACCCGGAAGTGACAGATCACGATATCCTCTACCCAAGGCAACATAAGACATTGCTTCATCCGACCATGGGAATGTTTCATATGTATGGAACTTCGCAACCGGATTGAACTTCAATTCTTCAAACAGTGCTGACGAAGCTTGTTTGTCAAGAACATAGTTTACAAGTGCAAGTGCAACTTCTTTATTCTTGCTTGTCGGCGAAACAGCCAACGAAGTAGAAACGGACAGGTTGATCAATGTCCCGTTGATATTGTCACTGACCGGCAATGGTGCAGCACCAATGTTGATATTTGGATTAATGTCCAGAATGGCTTGTGCCTGCCAAGTTCCTTGAACCCACATCGCAGCTTTTCCGGCAGCGAAGTCAGCGGAAGCTGCGGCATTGCCTACTTCAAACGGCTTATCTGTACCATTGGCCATAATGATATCGATGATATCGAATATTTTTGCGATTTCTTCATACGATGCTTCTCCGGCATTCATCTTATCAACAAAATCCGGATTTTCGCTGGTAACTACACCGCCAATAGCCAAGGCTGTCATTAACTGAGGAATCCAAGATTCTTGGAATGCAAGCAAGAACGGTGTTTCGCCATTTTCCTTCAAAACCTTAACCACATTTAACATTTCAGTAATGGTTTGAGGAGCATCAAGATCATATTTTGCAAAAATGTCTTTATTATACAAATAACCCCAAGCTAAACTTTCTAACGGTAATGCAACGACTTTGCCATCATAGGTGACGATGTCTTTGACATTTTCCAACAGTTCACCGACAAACGGTTCGCCTGACAAATCGCTCAGATATCCGGCTTCGTAGAAATCAGGAATATCTGCAATCGCATGTAAGGTGAATACATCCGGTGCATCATTGGTCGATAGGCGGGTTTTAAGAATTTGCATCGCCTGATCGGATGTCGGCATTTCCAAATCGATGGTCACATCGATATTTTTCTCTGCCAGCATCTTCGCTTTGAACTGTTCGAAATAAGCTTCAAACTGATCTTGAAATCTTGGGAAAGTCATAAAGACTTTGAGCGTAACTTTTTCCGGTTCATCATCTGCAGGTTTAGCGCAACCTACCATACTCAATACCAGCATTAAACTTACGGTTAATAACAAAATCAATTTTTTCATAGTTTACCTCTTTCATTTGTTAACCTACACTGATATCTTAATGTAAGCGCTTAACTTATTCATTGGACAATGTTTGCAACATGAATTGGATTATATTGATATTTCGTGTTTATCCTTATATTCTCCCGGAGTACAACCAAAAATCTTCTTAAATTGCTTGTAAAAGTAGGAAATATCCTCGAAACCCAGCTGATAAGCAATCTCACGATAGCTGAGTTGAGATGTCCGAATCAAATCTGCCGCACTTTCCATTTTCTTTTTTAGTATATATTGCGTAACACTTTCGTTGTATGTTTTACGAAACAAACGGCTGACATGCTCTTTGCTAAGAAAGAAAGCATCGGAAACATCATCTAACGAAATCGGATACATATAATGCTGATCAATGAAATTCTTTATGTTTGATATATCTGAAGACATTTTTTGTCTGGGCAAACGGATATCTTTCAACACCTTAAAGAACACAGGGCTGATCTGATCAATCATTTCTTCCAACGTATTACACACTTGATTGGAGGCTACGAAAGTATAATCCATATTCTGCTGATGAAGATATTGCTGAAGCTGATTCAACAGATTTTCCTTCAGCTTCATGATGGTCTCCGTGCTCTTCACAATATTCTTAAATTTGATTACTTCTTCCAACGTCAGGTTCACTAGTTCTGGTTGTTTCTTTATGATGACCATCTGTAACTTTCTGATTAACTGAAGATATGAATGATGATCTTGTTCATCGGAAAATATCCGATTCGACATCAGTACTTTCTCACCGCTTACACGCAACTCATCCAAGCATCGCTCGATGGCAGCATTGATATCCTCTTCCTTAATCGGTTTTAATAAGTACTCAACCGCTTTGCTTACAATGGCTTGACGCAAATATTCATAATCGTCAAAACCGCTCATGACAATCGTCTTGATCTTCGGGAATTTTGTCAGTTTTCTTAGCAACTCCAATCCGTCCAGCCCAGGCATTTTCATATCGGTAATGACAATATCCGGTTGTAAACGCTCAATCAAAATCAAACCGTCCAGACCGTTATCTGCTTCCCCAATCAACTCAATGTCATGTTCTTTGAAATGAATGAGTTTCTTAACTACTTCCCTCGACCACATTTCATCATCAATGATCAACAGCCGCATCATTTACACCACCTCGTTTTTAACAATTGAGAGTTTTACCTCAGTGAATTCCTTAGGTTTACTTTGTATATCAAACTTGTAATCATCTGAAAACAATAACCGCAATCGGGCATTGACATTTTTAAGCCCGATACCAAAATTCTGACCAGGAACCAATGGATTGTGACTGTGGATCTGTTCCATCAGGGAGGCAGTTTGCTCTTCATC
>JANJWY010000078.1 GCA_024709285.1 Erysipelotrichaceae bacterium | reverse complement strand
CCCGGGATGCGGTCATCCGACGTTGGAAAGATGAAAACATCTCTGTTCTCGACTTTAATTTACACAAAGTGAAGGCCCGTGCCCATGCGAATATTGCTTTGGTGAAGTATTGGGGAAAAGAAAATGAGGAGCAGGTCATTCCCTATAATAGTTCACTCTCATTGACATTGGATAAGCTCTATAGCGATTCGATCATTGAAACAGCCATGGAAGATGAATTCTTTCTTAATGGTAATAAGCAAGATTCAATTGAAGTGAAAAAAATCTTCGGATTTGTTGAACGATTCCGTCAACAGAGCCAAAGAAAAAATCATATTCGAATCACTTCTGTCAATAACTTCCCAACGGCTGCCGGATTAGCATCAAGTGCCTCGGGGTTCGCCGCTTTAGCAATCGCCTTAAATCGCTATTTCAACTTAAACCTATCGAAAAAAGAGTTGTCAGTGATCACGCGCTTTGGTTCAGGTTCGGCAACGCGCAGTTTATTCGGTGGTTTTGTGATATGGCAAAAAGATGAAATCCCCTATGCTTACGAATTTGACAGTGCTGACTGGGACATTGCTATGATCGTTGTCATTATCAATAAAGAGAAAAAAGGTGTATCAAGTAAGGAAGCCATGCGCAGGACTGTACTGACATCGCCCTATTATCCTGCATGGGTTTCCAGTGCGCAAACCGATTTTGAAAATATCAAAAAGGCGATCAAGAAGCGTGACTTTACGATGATGGGAAAGATTACGCAGCACAATGCCATGCGTATGCATGCAAGTATGATGGCGGCCAATGAGCCAGTGATATACATGCAGCCAAAAACACTTGAAGTTCTGCGCTTCATTGAGGATTTAAACAAAAAAGGTTACGATTGTTATTCGACTATGGATGCAGGCCCAAATGTCAAAATCTTAACCCGACAGTCACAAGTTCAAGCGATCGCTGATGAGCTTTCCACATGGATTGATCCATCGGATATGATCATCTGTGCTGTAGGAGAGGGGGCGACGATCCTTGATGAAAGCTGAAGGCGTCGGCTGGGGGAAACTGTATATCGTCGGTGAATATGCGGTCGTTCATCCCGGGTATCCGGCAGTGATTTTAGCTACACAACTCAAAATTCGTGCGACAATTGAAGAATCAACCCGATTTGCTCTGAAAACTGCAAATAACAGCAGAGAAATCGTTTTTGACGATTTGAATGTTTCGGATGAGTATTGGAAATATGCCATCTCTGCGCTCGTGGTTTTTTATGATTTTCTAAAGGAAAAAGGACAGGTTGTTACTCCGGTATACATCACGGTTGAAAGTGATTTGGATAGTGAAGATGGCAGAAAACTGGGTTTAGGTTCTAGCGGAGCTGTCGTTGCGGCAATCATAAAAGGTCTCAATTGTTTTTATAATCAAAACTTGAATAATATCGCGATTTTTAAACTCTGTGTAATCAGTCAGAAAAGGCTTGACGTCAGTGGTTCATTCGGTGATTTGGCAGCAGCGGTTTTTGGTGGAATTATCCGCTACACACGTTTTGCGGATTTTGATATTTCAGGATCGGTTATAAAATTGGTTGATTCAGAATGGTCTCAGTTATCCATATCTTATCTTAATTTTCCTTTCGAGTTCAATTTAGTGGTAGGATGGACGGGCGAGCCGGCTTTGACGCAAAGTCGAGTTGATCAGATAAAGAAACTATCAACAGATGTCGAATACCAACTTCTGTTGAATCAGTCCGGAAAAATAGTGGATGATTTGGTTCAAAGCAAGTCAGTATATGAATTTCTAGACAGCATTCGTCTTTATCGATCATGGCTGAAAAGTCTGGAGGAGATCTCTCATCTGATGATAGAGACACCGCTGATTTCAACGTTTATAGACATATGTTTAGCTCACGGCGGTGCCGCTAAATCTTCCGGTGCCGGTGGGGGTGATTGTGCCGTTGCGTTTTTTGCACATCCGGTAAGTATTAGTGATATATTATTAAGTAAGGGCATTATGCCGTTGACTATAACGATAGCCAAGAGGGAGGTCTTATGACCAGTATTCGAAAAGATGATCACATTCGCTTAGCGTTGCAACAAAGCGAGGAAAATCCGGCATCGGATTTTGATCGAATCCGCTTTGTTCATCGATCGATTCCTATCAATAAAGATCCAATCAGTTTACACACGGCCATTGCCGGGCTAGAGATGAACTTCCCTTTTTATATAAATGCGATGACTGGCGGAAGTGAAACAGCGAAGAAAATCAATGCTCAGCTTGCACAAGTAGCAAAAGCAACCGGACTGGCCATGGCGACGGGTTCATTAAGTGCAGCACTCAAAGATCCGGCACTAGAGGAAAGTTATCGCATCGTTCGGGATACGTTTGAGGATGGGATAATTTTTGCCAATATCGGTGCTGATCGAACGTTGGAAGATGCCCGCAAGGCAGTGAATATTTTGAATGCCAATGCTCTTCAGATTCATCTCAATGCTCCGCAGGAAATCGTAATGCCTGAGGGTGACCGTGAGTTTCACTTATGGGAAAAGAATATTTCTGATATTGTGAAAAATGTCGGTGTTGAGGTCATTGTCAAGGAGGTAGGTTTTGGCATGAGCCGACAGACAGTCAGTCATCTTATTGGACTGGGTGTTAAAACTGTGGATGTCAGCGGTCGGGGCGGGACGAATTTTATTCGTATCGAGAATGCCCGAAGGCCGATCGCACTTGAATACCTAGATGAGTGGGGACTTTCTACGGTAGAGTCACTCATAGACTGTTATGCATTATCAGATAAAGTGGATGTCATTGCTTCCGGAGGTATTCGGCATCCGCTAGACATGGCCAAAGCGTTTGCTTTAGGAGCTAAGGCGATTGGACTGTCAGGGACCATTTTAAGTCTTGTGCAAAGCGGTGGAGTCAAGTATGCCATATCTGTGATTGAGAACTGGAAAGAAGAATTACGGATGATCATGTTGATGCTGGGTGTCAGTCATATTGAGGAATTTGGATTTTGCGATTTGATTCTGGATCGTACCTTAATCAGTTGGTGCGATCAGCGAAGAATTCCTGCTCAGATGTTTACGCTTCGAAATTCATAAGAAAGGTGAATCGATTAATCACTGAAGAAGGGTTGCCCCTTCTTTTTGATTGTGCTAAAGTAATACATGAACGAACAAGAGGTAGGAACATGAAAAAAATATTCATTGGACTGATCTTTATCTTCTTTAATTTTAATATTACACTTGATGCATCAATATTGCCTTTAATGCCTGATTTCGTCGGATATTTGCTCATATCTGTTGGCGCAAAAGAAATGATTGATGTTGCAATCAAGTTTGACAATGTCTCGGCATTTTCAAAGTTGCTTACCTATGTGTTCGGGGTATTTTTTGTGATGGATGTCATGGGCATCAGTGCTTCAATAGCCCAAATGACATTAGTCAACTGGATGCTGGGACTGGCAATCACAGCCATTGAACTATATCTTTTATATTTGCTTACCACGGCTGTTCTTGATTTGAAAACGCGAATGTCAGTTCCAAGTGAAGCCGACCGGCTCTATCAGATTTTTAAATACCATGCAATAAGCGCAGTTTTAGCTTCTTTGCTAATTGTAATAGTTCCGCTGCTCGGTATCCTTGCAATGATTATTACTGTATTCTTTGCGATTTTGTACATTGTGATTTTTAACCGGATCAAAAATGATCTGATACTGATCTAAGGTTAGATTTTTATGAGATTTTATCAACGTGCCTGGTTAAGCATCGTTCGAGGACGGTCAAAAACACTTATACTGTTTCTGATCCTTTTTATCATGGGCAATGTCATGGCTGGCTCGCTGGCCATCCGTCAGACCGGGGAGAAAGTTGCAAAGGAAATTAAGCAGAAACTGGGAACAACGGTTGCTATCCGGCCGACGGATGAAGTCGATCCGGATTTTGTGGGTAATAATCCATTCGATAAGCCCATGCCCACACGACTTAATTTGACCGAGGAAACGATCCATCAACTGTCAACACATCCGTCAGTGAATGTGTTTGATATGGGGCATCAGTATCCGTTTGTGTATTATAGGGGAACCAATACGAACTTGCAGGTGTTCCGGATTGATGATAATTATGTGATTTATACGGAAGAACTTTATGGTCGAGGTATTGTTTCCGAGAACTTTTTTGATTTAAAAAGCAAGAAAATCACGATTACAGAAGGTCGAAACTTGACACAGAGTGAGATTGAGGAAGGAGCTGCGGTTGGGCTCATTCCGGAATTCGTGGCAAAGTTCAATCTGATCAACATCGGTGATAAAATTCCGTTTCGCCATCAAATCGGTGATAAGCGAAATCATCAGTATGCCTCCTATGTCGGAGAATCTTATGAAATTGAAGTTGTCGGATTTTTTAAACTGAATACCGATGAAATATACAATGAAAAAGGCAGCCTGAAGGAAGAGTATTACTATATTTATGTTGCTGAGAAATTTCTGAATGAGCGCTATCTTGTGGACAAGCAAATGTATGCGGATGCGCAATACTATGAAGATCCAACGGATCGCTGGCATCCGGAATTCTATCCCAAAGTCATTTTGAAATCAGATGAGTTCTTAGATGATTACAAGCAGTTTGCGATCGATCTTATCGATTCGAAAAATGTGGAAGTCATTACCTCCAATGATGCATATGAATCCGTTGCGGCACCGGTATTGATCATCTCTTTGATTGCTGAGTATATTTTGATTTTAGCTTTCGGAGCAACGATTCTCAGTGTCAGTCTGGTCATATTGCTGTTTCTTCGTGATCGCGTGTATGAAGTGGGCGTCTATGGGGCGTTGGGTGAGAAGAAAGTGTTTAGCGTCATGCAAATCGTCATGGAAGTTCTGATTATCACATTCTCAGCCGCCACCATTGCCATGTTTACCGGGCAAGTGCTCGCTCAACAGCTGTCTGATTCTATCGTTTTGAAACAGTTGGAAATGGTCGATGAGGCAAAGCTGATTAAGGTCGATCAGTCGGAGGCTGCGTTGATCAGTGCATCCGAAGTTGCCAGAGCTTACAAAATTGAGATGAGTGTCGAATATTCGCTTTTCTTATACGGAATACTTTTGACGACAGGACTGCTGTCTTCCGTTGTGCCAATGGTTTTGATCGTATCGGTCAAACCGAAGAAAATCTTGTTGTAGGGGGTTAAGATGAACTCATTGAAACGCGCATGGTTAAGTGTCATTCGTAAACCAGGCAAGAACTTCTTGTTGTTTTTCATCGTGACTTTACTTACGACCTTGATGGCCGCTTCCCTGGCTATTCGTATTGCCAGCAAGAATGTTACCGCTGAAATGCAAAATCGCATCGGCTTGCAAGTATCCATCGCCCCGGAACGCACAGAGTTGGCATATGGTGTGGTCGGTCAACATATCCCTTACAGCGAACTGAAAAAAGTTGTGAGTTATAAGGGTGTCAAATCGTATAATTATGGCATTTCTTATTCGTTTCAGGCATATAAAGCTCAGCAACAATCGATGATCTTGGTTGAAGGCACACAAAATCCGGATATCAAGCACTATTGGCCAAATTCTGAAATCGTGGAAGGACGCACATTTACGGATAAAGAACTTTCTGAAGGCTCACCAGTCATGATTGTCTCAAAACAAATGGCTGAGTTGTACAATATTCAAGTGGGAGATAATTATCCGCTGGGTCGGAAGTACGTCATGTATTTTGAACCTTTCGAAGAGTGGTTTGATATGGAAGTCATCGGCATCGCGGATGGGCCGGAAGTCACAAGGTCATCACTTTTAGATGGCGAGTTCACAGATTATATGATTGGTTATTACACAGAGACTCAGCAAGATTGGGATCGCTTTCCCATGGCAATTGCGCCTAACATCGTAATCGACCAACAAATCATTAATACGAAGCTGAATTACCGGTTGGTCGGAATCAATTTACGTCAGAATGTGCGAATGAGAATTCCGATCTTGGAAATGGAGTCATTTGAAGCAGTCACAGAAATGCGGAAACTGTTTGGCAAGAAATTACCGATGCCCTTTAAGTTCAATTTTGCGGATGATCAGATTCTGGCTGTTTTAGGTCCCATCGGAACATTGAATATGATTGCTGAGGCAGTCATGGTGTTTACTATGGTCATTGCCATATTCGTATGTTCTTTGATCATTCTGTTATATCTCAAAGAAAGACGACACGAAATCGGTATCTACTTCGCTTTGGGTGAGAAGAAAAGAAACATTGTTCTTCAAGTCGTGACGGAAGTGTGGATTGTCAGTGCATTGGCTATGACCTTATCCGTTTTTGCGGGAACATGGATTGCGAAAGGATTTTCTGCTGAACTGATTCGTTTGCAACTGCTAATCGCAGAAGTTCAGAAGGGTAAAGATGATATCGTTAATGACAATATTCCGACGCGGGAAGAAGTCGCTGCGGCTTATACCGTAGATATGTCCAATGATTATATTCTTCTGTTTACCGGATTAGCCATGTTGACCGTAACTGCATCAACGATCGTACCGATCGTCAATATTTTAAAGTTAAAACCAAAAGAAATTTTGTTGTAGGAGGATTTATGGCACTATTGGATGTAAATGATGTATTTTTTGCTTATCCCGATGGGGATAGTGTACGCACGATTCTTGACCATATCAGCGTATCTTTTGAGAAAGGTCATTTCTATGCGATCGTCGGATCTTCCGGATCAGGAAAGACGACGTTTTTAACCCTGATTGCCGGACTTGATACTGCACAACAAGGCAACATTTCTTTTAAGGGTAAAGATATTCGTGAAATCGGGTTGTGGGAGTATCGCCGTAATCACATCGGCATGGTCTTTCAAAGTTACAATCTGATTCCTTACATGACCGGTTTGGAAAATGTGTTGGTGGCTATGGGGATATCCGGAAAAACTCATATGAAAAATACAGCGTATGAACTTTTAGAATCTATTGGTATTGAGAAGAATAAGGCAAACCGCAATGTCCGTCGTTTGTCTGGGGGAGAGCAACAGCGAATAGCTATTGCGCGGGCGATGGCAAATCAGCCTGACATCATCGTTGCGGATGAACCAACCGGAAATCTTGACGGTGAAACCGAGGACACGATCATCGGATTGTTCAGACAATTAGCCCGAGATAAGGATAAGTGTGTAATCGTAGTTACCCATTCCGAGAAGATTGCCAAACAAGCGGACGTCATATTGCGTTTGCATGCGACCAAGGGCACCTTTGTCATTGAGGAGAACCACTAAAACGTTGTGTTGCGCCATTGTCAAAAAAGCATTAAAATGAAGGGGAGAAATCCCCTTTTTGTGATTTAAAGTGAGGAACCTTATGATCTATTTGGATTACAGTGCTACGACACCTGTCGATGAAGAAGTTTTGATGCGTTATGTGCATGTTGAAAAACATGCTTTTGCAAATGCAAACTCCAAGCACTCTTTGGGAGTGAGAGCTTCAAATGAGATTGCTGAAGCAACCGAGAAGATCGCAAAACTTCTCAACGTCGATCCACAGGAAATCATTTACACTTCCTGTGCTTCGGAAGCGAACAATACAGCGATCAAAGGGTGTGCGCTAAAGTATCCCAACAAGAAACACATCATCACATCAGCGCTTGAACATTCATCGGTGGTCGCACCTTTGTACTATCTGCAACAAAATGACTATGTCATTGATATGGTCAATCTCGATGAACACGGAAGGTTTGATTTAGGCCATCTGGAATCGTTAATTCATGAGGATACCTTGATGATCAGTCTGGTTGCGGTTGACAGTGAGACAGGAATCCGTCAGCCGGTGGAAGAAATAGGGAAACTGGCGAAAAGTAAAAATGTGTTGTTCCACTGTGATATGACTCAGGCACTCGGAAAATGCCCGGTTGATTTGTCAGATATCGACCTCATCAGTTGCAGTGCCCATAAAATTTACGGTCCCAAGGGAATCGGTATGTTAATCAAACGCAAAGGAGTCTCTTTGGTCCCTTTGATTCATGGCGGCCGCTCAACGACAGCCTATCGATCAGGTACCCCGCAAAATGCCTTGATCTGTGCATTTTCCTTAGCCGTGGAGCTTGCATTTTGGAATATGGACACGCGAGTTCAACGAATCAAGGAGTTGCGAACGTTTTTAGTGAAACAATTGTCATTATTTGATAAGATATCCATAAACTCCAATGAGTTTGCGATTGATCAGATATTGAATTTCAGTGTTCGGGGAATTGATTCGGACGAATGGGTTTTAAAATTCTCTTCCAGAGATATTTGCATATCCGCTCGAAGCGCATGTTCGGGGAAGGAGAATTTCTCTAAATCCGTCTATGCCATTACCAGGGACAACGATCGGGCGACGTCATCACTGAGAGTCAGTCTGTCACATTTGACAACCATGGATCAGTTGCGTGCATTTTTGGATGTTTTACAAGACTTTTTGAAAGAAACAGGTGAGTAAATGAAATTAGTCGTTATCTCAGCTATCTGGTGTCCGGCATGCCTGATTATGGGCAAACGGGTCAAAGAAGCATTGTCACAATTTCCGGATTGGACATTTGAGAAACTGGATTTAGATATGGATGAAGATAAAGCTTTGATGTGGAATCCCGGGAAGACATTGCCGGTGTTTATCGT